>NZ_JAAOQS010000046.1:0-65874 GCF_011603105.1 Rhodococcus sp. A14
GTGTTACTCACCCGTTCGCCGCTCGTGTACCCCGAAGGGCCTTACCGCTCGACTTGCATGTGTTAAGCACGCCGCCAGCGTTCGTCCTGAGCCAGGATCAAACTCTCCGTTGAAGACTCTAGAAATCACAGGCGAACCTGCAAAATCAGTCATAGACATCGAGTCAAATCACTAGCAATCAAAAACTCAAACTAGCATTTTCAAACACTGACCCCCCTCCGACGGAAGAAGGAGAAGAGCCAGCAAATACCCACACCACAACTCACAACCAAACCACAAGGGCCAGTTGATCATCCGCGATGCGGAGTACCAAAAACATTTGGCACTGACATTCATCGACACACTGTTGAGTTCTCAAAGAACACGCACACACCATCACTTCTGGCTCACTCGCCAGCCGCTCCGGGGCAACCGTTCCATCTTATCCTACCAGCCTCACCGGCGCAAGCCGAGACGCTGATCAGAATCTAACCGGGATGGAAGCACCACCGTACACGACAGTGAACTTCCGATTTACCAGGCGCCTGCGTCCAACCTCGTGTCCCCCGCCTTCCGGCCGGGGTCGGTGTCCGTGTCGCTCTGACCTGGAATAAGTTACGCGAAGGGAAACAAGAACACCAAATCGCCAGGTCAACGCTGCGAAACGCCGATTCAGGGCACCCAGTACTTGGCAGCCAGCTCCTCGATCACCACATCACCGTCCGAGGCCTGCTCCAAAGCCGCGAGGTCGGCGTCGATGGAAACCAATCGTGGATCGTCCCCCTCCGCCTCCTGGACTGGGTGCCCCCCGTCCTCGGCCAGCTGGCGCAACAGCTTCTCGCGCACCCGGTCCTTCAGCGAATCGCTCATATCGAAATCATGACCGCGCGGCGGTGGGTTGTCGAGAGTGCACCGAACTCATTCCTCGGTCTCGTCCGGCGCCTTCACATTGTCGCTCTTGCCGAAGACTCGCAGCGCGGTCGGAATGAGGACGATCAGCGCGCCCAGGATCGCGATCAACGAAAAGACCTGCATTGCCATCTGTGAACCGACTCTCTGTTTCGTGCCCGCGGCGACCAGGTGTCAGACCGGCGCGAGCCAGCTTCCCCAAGATGTGTTCCTGGTGACGGTAAACGCCGCAAGGAAAATGAGCACACCGACTGTCACTCGCGGACCGAACACGATCGTGCGATCGCGTCGTCCTCGCCAACGGCGACGTGCCCATCCGATCCAGGCGAAGACCATCACCGCGATGAACGGGACGATCAGAACATTGCCGGCCACAGCCGCGCCGATGTCGAGGTTGGTGAGGTCGTGCACCGCCCTCAACCCACCACAGGCCGGGCACCACCACCCGGTCAGGGCGTAGACCGGACAGAAGCCGTACGAACCGGGCTCGTGCGGATCCCGGAAGTGGAGGATCGCGGCGGCGACAACGGCGCCGGCGGCCACAGCGGCGGGCGCATCGAGTGCACGGAGACCGACCGCCGGCGTCGTCGGAGTTCCGCTCTGGGTGTCCACGTGTCCAGTGTTCACGATTCTTCCGGTCTCCGGTGCCGACAGTCAGTCGGGAAGCGAGTAGTCCAGCCACAGACGGTGGGTACCGTCCTCGTCGACGCGGATCCCACCCGCACCGGCAAGTCCCGCCAAGCCTCCGGTACCGCTGCTCGGAACGATGTGCAGCGCCATTGCCTCGACCGTGCTGTCCGACAGCACCTGCATGTGCAGGAAGGCGAAGGAGCCGGCGACACCGTCGATCGAACCTTCGAAGCTCTCCCACGCCGCGTAGGCGCCCGCACTCTGATCCTCGGTGAGACCGCCGACGAATCTGGTGACCGACCGGCCCTCGATGTCGCCGGAGAAGTTCTTCACCATGTCGATGTCGCCCGGGGTGACGCCGGTGGCGACGGACGGAGACCAGTCCCGCGGGCTGAAATCGCTGACGTCGAACGTGCTGGCGGCATGACGAGTGGACATGGTGTGCCTTCCGGGACGGAGAAGTGAGTCGCCCCAGCATCGCGGGAGCGGTCCCGAACTTCTTGTACATATCCGACACGGCGAAGGTGTCCCGACCCCGGAGACGACTCTGGCCCTTCCCGACTGATCGGGAAGGGCCAGAGGACCGCTGAGCTGCCTGAGAGAATCGAACTCTCGACCTTTTCATTACGAGTGAAATGCTCTACCGACTGAGCTAAGGCAGCGGTGCCTTTCGGCGGTGGCGAGTCTAGCGCCTCAACCCCGAGTATGCGAAAACGGCTCCCTGAACGCGTCGCCGAGAGTGGCCACCATGGCATCGACAGCCCACTGCGGTTTGACGTTGACGGTGATCGCCTCGCGGCACTCGAGGACGGCTTCGATGCACTTCAGAAGGCCTTCCGGGGTTGTTCGCGAGGCGAGGTCGGCCGCGCGATCCGCCATGTCCGGGTGGTTCGCGGCCGCGTTCGATTTCCATGCGACGGCGAGCGCGTCGCGATAGAGACCGGCCAGATCGATCAGTGCACGATCGAGTGCGTCACGGCCCGTGCGAGTGGCCCGGGACTTCTGGCGCTTCTCGAGATCCTTCAGCACGCCGGCCGAGCCTCGCAGGGCTCCGGCAGCACCCTTACCGGTGCCGCCCGCCCCCAGAGCCGTGCGCAACTCCTCGGTCTCCTGCTCGTCCCTGGCCGCGCTCATCTCCTTCGCCTCTGCGTCGGCGGAACGCACCAGTTCCTCCGCCGCAGCGAACGCGGTAGCGGGCCGCAGTGCCGCGACAGCGAGATCCAAAGCGTCCTTACGACGCACCTTGGCGTTCAGATCCGTCGCGAGACGCCGGGCTCGCCCGACGTGACCGCCGCTGATCGAGGCCGCCAGTTGTGCATCGGCGGGATCCAGGCCGTCCCGCTCGCGCAGGACCTTGGCTATGGAGTCGGCCGACGGGGTCACGAGATGGATGTGCCGGCAGCGCGACCGCAGCGTCACGGAGATGTCCTGCGGGTCGACGGAGGGCGCACACAACAGGAACACGGTGCGATCCGGCGGCTCCTCCACCACTTTCAGGAGAGCGTTGGCCGCACCCTCGGTGAGCCGGTCCGCGTCCTCGACGACCACGATCTGCCAACGCCCGGTGCTCGGCCGGCGAGCAGCCGTCTGCACGATGGCACGCATCTCCTTGACGCTGATGCTCAGGCCCTCGGGGACGACTTGCCGGACGTCGCCGTGGGTACCGGCCATCGCGGTGGTGCAGGCGTGGCAGACGCCGCAGCCGGGAACGCCGTCGCTGGTGCATTGGAGTGCGGCGGCGAAACACTGCGCGGCCACCGACCTACCCGATCCGGGCGGGCCGGTGAACAGCCACGAATGCGTCATCGAGGAGCCCATCGCACCGACTCCACGACGGGCGGCAGTCGCAGCGGCCGTCAGCTCGGCCTCGACGTCCTCCTGGCCCACCAACCGGTCGAATACCGTCACCGCGCCAGCCTAACCGGCACGTGCGACAACCCGACCGGCCCGAGGTACCGGCTCACGCCTTCTTGTCCGCTGCCTTCTTCGAGGCCGCCTTCTTGGCCGGCGCCTTCTTGGCGGCGGTCTTCTTTGCAGCCTTCTTGGCGGGTGCCTTCTTCGCGGCGGCCTTCTTCTTGACGGGACCGCGGGCACGCCGATCCGCCAGCAGTTCCGAAGCGCGAGCGTCGGTGATGGACTCCACCTCGTCGCCCTTGCGGAGGCTGGCGTTGGTTTCACCGTCGGTCACGTACGGCCCGAACCGGCCGTCCTTGATCACCATCGGCTTCTCGCTGACCGAGTCGACACCCAGCTCACGCAGCGGCGGAGTGGCGGCGGCCTGACGTCCGCGACGCTTGGGCTCCGCGTAGATCTTCAGAGCCTCGTCGAGGGTCACCGTGAACATCTGGTCCTCGGTGGCGAGGGACCGCGAATCCGTCCCCTTCTTCAGGTACGGGCCGTAGCGACCGTTCTGCGCGGTGATCTCTTCCTTCGACTCCGGATCGACACCCACCACACGCGGCAGCGACAGCAGCCTGAGGGCGTCGTCGAGAGTCACCGTCGCCAGGTCCATCGACTTGAGCAGCGAACCCGTCCGCGGCTTCGGACCCGTGGCCTTCTTCGCTGCCTTCTTCGCCGGCGCCTTCTTGGCAGCCGTCTTGGTCTTGGTCGTCCCGTCGCCCGATTCGTCGGGCACCGGCACCACGGCCGGTTCGGGCTCCGGTTCCGGCTCGGGAAGGATCTCGGTGACGTAGGGGCCGAAGCGGCCCTCCTTCGCGACGATCTCGTGTCCGGTCAGCGGGTCGACGCCCAGCTTGCGACCCTCCTGCGGGGTCGAGAACAGCTTCTCCGCGTACTCCGGTGTCAGCTCGTCCGGCGGAAGGTCGTCGGGCAGGTTGGCCCGCTGCGAGATGAGGTCGCCGTCGGGGTCGTCCGGGTTCTGGACCATCCGCTCGAGGTACGGACCGAACCGTCCGACGCGGACGTGCACTTCGCGGCCCTCGGCGTCGTCGAAGAGCCTGATCGAGTTGACCTCGCGAGCGTCGATCTCCTCGAGGTTGACGCCGACCATCTTCTTCAGGCCGCCTTCACGGGCAACCGAGCCCTCGGCGCCGTGATCGCCGCCGAAGTAGAAACTGCTCAGCCAGTTGCCGCGCTGTTCCCGGCCACCCGCGATCGCGTCGAGGTCGTCTTCCATCCCTGCGGTGAAGTCGAAGTCGACCAACCGCCCGAAGTGCATCTCGAGGAGGCCGATGACGGCGAACGCGACCCACGACGGGACCAGCGCGCTGCCGCGCTTGTAGACGTATCCGCGATCGAGAATGGTCTTGATGATCGACGAATAGGTGGACGGGCGGCCGATGCCCAGCTCTTCGAGGGTCTTGATCAGGCTCGCCTCGGTGTAGCGGGCGGGCGGGTTGGTGGTGTGGCCGTCGGGATCGAGCTTGGTGGCGGTGACCGCCTGGCCCTCGACGAGCACCGGCAGGCGCGACTCGGCGTCGTCGGACTGGCCGCCGGCCTCCTCGTCGACACTCTCCACGTAGGCCTTCAGGAATCCGGCGAACGTGATGGTGCGGCCCGACGCGGAGAAGGTGCACTCCTCGCCGGTGCCCGCGGTTCCGGTGATCCGCAGGGTCAGCGTCGTGCCCCGCGCGTCCGCCATCTGCGACGCCACGGTCCGCTGCCAGATCAGCTCGTATAGGCGGAACTCGTCGGTGTCGAGGCGGGAGTGCAGCTGACCCGGGGTCTGGAACACGTCACCGGCCGGGCGGATGGCCTCGTGCGCCTCCTGCGCGTTCTTGACCTTTCGCGTGTACTGGCGCGGTGTGTCGTGCACGTACTCGGCGCCGTACAACTCGGTGGCCTGCGCGCGGGCGGCAGCGATCGCCGACGACGACAGCGTCGTCGAGTCGGTACGCATGTAGGTGATGTAGCCGTTCTCGTACAGCCGCTGCGCGATGCGCATGGTCCGCTCGGACGTGAAGCGGAGCTTGCGGCCCGCCTCCTGCTGCAGCGTCGACGTCATGAACGGCGCGTACGGCTTGCGGGTGTACGGCTTGCTCTCGGCGGAGGAGACGGTGAGGTCGACACCGGCGAGGGACTCGGCCAGACGCTGCGCCCGTGCCTCGTCCAGAACCGTGACGGTGCTCGTCTTCAGCTGGCCGTCCGCGCCGAAGTCGCGGCCGGTGGCCACCCGGGAGCCGTCGACGCTCACCAGACGCGCCCCGAAACTGCGGGGGCTGGCCTCGGCGCCGGCGTCGAGGGTGGCGGAGATGTCCCAGTAGGACGCCGAGCGGAACGCCATCCGCTCGCGTTCACGCTGCACGATGACGCGAGTGGCGACGGACTGCACGCGGCCCGCCGACAGCCTCGGCATGACCTTCTTCCACAGCACGGGGCTGACCTCGTAGCCGTACAGACGGTCGAGGATGCGGCGTGTCTCCTGCGCATCGACCAGGTCGTTGTCGAGTTCGCGGGTGTCCTCGGCCGCGGCTCGGATGGCCGGCTCGGTGATCTCGTGGAAGACCATCCGGCGAACCGGGATCTTCGGCTTGAGCGTCTCGAGGAGGTGCCAGGCGATCGCTTCGCCCTCGCGGTCGGGGTCGGTGGCGAGGAAGAGTTCGTCGGCGTCCTTGAGCAGGCTCTTCAGCTCCGTGACCTTGGACTTCTTCTCCGGACTGACCACGTAGAGCGGTTCGAAATCATGATCGACGTTGACGCCGAGCCGCGCCCACGACTCACCCTTGTACTTGGCCGGGACGTCTGCGGCTCCGCGCGGAAGGTCACGAATGTGGCCGACCGACGCCTCGACGACATAGTTCTTTCCGAGGTACGGGGCGATCTTGCGGGCCTTGGTCGGCGACTCGACGATCACGAGGCGGCGAGGCTGGCCGGACGCTCCCGCCGCACCCTGTGCACTGCCGTTGTCCCCTTTAGCCACCTGTAGCCCGAGCCTTCCTGAAGTCGATCGCTGCCACTCGACAGTTGTGCAGACAAACCCTTTTATACCCGGTTCGCCTATTACTAGAGTGACATACCCGGAACCCATCCTCGCAGATCAGTACCGTCTACGCGGCTCTACACGTGGGGCCAACCGGTACGGTCGTCCAAATTTCCGGGCGCCTCACCGATGCTCTCGACGAGTCTGCCGAGCCTACGCCGACCCGAGATTCGGAGCCCCGGACCGGAGCCCCGGGTGCCGATCAGCGTCGGCGCGATGCCCGCTCTCATCAATGCCTGAGCCAACGGCGCGTGGGTATCCGGGGCGTGCGGATCGAGTCCGAGGACGAACCGTTCCCCCTCCGCTTCGCTCCTGCCCGACGCGAGAGCCCACACCCTCAACTGACGCCCCGACGGCACCCAGCCGGAGGGCACGGCCTTGACCGCTCCCCTCGTCCACTGGTCCGCGAGCGGCCGCAAGTCGACGACCGAGGCGGTGCGGACCAGCGGGCTTCCCTCGTCGCTGCGCGTGATCTCGACCTCGAGTCCGGCCTGGGCGATCAACTCCGCAATCGCCTCCGCCCGCCACTGGGCGTCGACCACGATCGAGATGCGCGCACGCCCGGCCGATGTGACCACCTGACCCGTCGCGGCGAGAAGACCGCACAGATCGGTGACTGCCGGCGGCATCGCCTCCGCGGAGAAGAAGGAGAGCTGGCTCACTGAAGTACCCCCTTATGCCACGGCACCGTTGCCGTGAAAACGACTCGTCCCCCACCGCCTCAGGCGATGGGGGACGAATCAGACGCGGTCACGAGGACCCCGCCTATCTGATTTACGTGTTCACGAATGTGAACGGCAGAATCAGACTGCGCGAACGCCGGTAGCCTGGGGGCCCTTGGTGCCCTGGCCGACCTCGAACTCCACGCGCTGGTTCTCCTCGAGGGTGCGGAAGCCGCTGCCCTGGATCTCGGAGTAGTGAACGAAGACGTCAGCGGAGCCGTCTTCGGGTGCGATGAAGCCGAAGCCCTTTTCCGCGTTGAACCACTTCACAGTGCCCTGTGCCATGCTTTTCCTTCTCTTTCTAACACCGGATTCGGCGGACAGCACATACAGTCCGCCGGGCCGGTTCCGACCGCTGTACTACTAGATTTCCCCCTCAGGAAAAGCAGAGCACCGCGTTCGCAACATCGATCCTGCGAACGTTCACTCTTTCAAGCCTACGAACACAGAAGCTGCGACCAGTTGTAGTCAACCATGAACTCCGCGAACGCAACAGTCGAAATCCGAACAATTCACACAAAAAGTTGATCTTGTAGCGAACAGGCACGAAACAGCGGATTCATGAGGGGGTCGCGACACCCCGGGCGACAGCCCTGGAGAGGCACTCGTTATCATCAAATGCGCAGGTCGTGGCGGTGTGGAAGTTACTCGCCCGTCCCCTACGACAGCCCGGAGACATCAGTGAGCACACCGTTTTCACCACGTGACGACAGTGGAAACACGGGCGAAACATACGGCCGAGCGCTACTGAACCGAGTCCTCGAGGGAGTTCCCCGAGACGAAAACCCGCTCACTTTCGCCGCGGAAATGCCTGCCCGGACTTCTCAGCTGTCGGAATGGCCGGCGTGGGCGCACCCGAGCGTCGTCCGGGCCATGCAGGAGAACGGGATCCCCCGCCCCTGGACCCATCAGGCCGCCGCCGCCGACCTGGCCCGTCACGGGACGAACGTCGTGGTGTCGACCGGCACCGCCTCGGGCAAGTCGCTGGCCTACCAGCTTCCGGTACTCACCACTCTGGCAACGGATCCGCGGGCGACCGCCCTCTACCTCTCCCCGACCAAGGCGCTGGGCGCAGACCAGCTGCGGGCCGTGACCTCGCTCATCGACTCGGAAGTCCTGGATGCCGGGGACGACCTCCGGAGCGTGTGCCCGTGCGTGTTCGACGGCGACACCCCACTCGAGGTGCGGCACTGGGCGAGGGAGAACTCGCGGTGGCTCTTCACGAACCCCGACATGCTGCACATCTCCCTCCTCCGGACCCATCAGCGATGGGCGCATTTCTTCCGCAATCTGGCCTACGTGGTGATCGACGAATGCCACTCCTACCGTGGTGTCTTCGGCTCGAATGTCGCGCTCGTACTGCGGCGGCTCCGGCGCATCGCGGCCCGGTACGGCGCCGATCCCGTCTTCGTCCTCGCGTCCGCCACCACGGCGGATCCCGGGGCGGCGGCGTCGCGGCTGATCGGCGCGCCCTGCGCCGAGGTCGTGGAAGACGGTTCACCGCACGGCCCCCGGACGGTCGCGCTGTGGGAACCCCCGCTCATGCGGGAGGTCACCGGCGAGAACGGAAGCCCCGTACGACGGCCCGCCGGTTCGGAGGCCGCGCGCATCATGGCCGACCTGATGGTCGAAGGGGCCCGCACGCTCACCTTCGTGCGCTCCCGCCGGGGCGCGGAGCTGACCGCGATGGCGACCAAACGCCTACTCGGGGAGATCGATCCCGAACTCTCGGCCCGGGTCGCGTCGTATCGAGCCGGGTACCTCGCCGAGGATCGGCGTGAGCTCGAGACCGCGCTCGCCGACGGCACGCTGCTGGGAGCGGCGACGACGAATGCGCTCGAGCTCGGCGTCGACATCGCCGGCCTCGACGCCGTCGTGGTCGCCGGGTTCCCCGGCACGGTGGCGTCGTTCTGGCAACAGGGAGGCCGCTCCGGCCGACGCGGCGAAGGTTCGCTCGTAGTCCTGGTCGCGCGTGACGATCCCCTCGACACCTACCTCGTCCACCACCCGTCCGCGCTGCTCGACAAGCCCGTCGAGGCGACCGTCACGGACCCGAGCAATCCCTACGTCCTCGGCCCGCAGTTGCTCTGCGCGGCAATGGAACTACCACTGTCCGACGCCGAGGCCGAGGCGTTCGGGGCGATCGACGTCCTCGGAAAGCTGGCGGAGCAGGGCCTGATCCGTCGGCGCGCCCACGGCTGGTTCGTCACCGCCGGCACAAATCCTCATGGCGCAGTGGATATCCGGGGTGGGATCGGTACCCAGGTGGCAATTGTCGTGTCGGAATCCGGACGCATGCTCGGAACCGTCGACACCGGCCGCGCTCCCGCCACGGCGCATCCCGGCGCCGTCCACATCCATCAGGGTGAGTCGTACGTCGTCGACGAACTCGATCTCGACCAGGGACTCGCCCTGGTGCACGCGGAGGACCCCGACTGGACGACCTCGGCCCGCGAGACCACCGAGATCACGGTCACCTCCGTTCTCGAGCAGAAGCAGTTCGGCGACGTCGAGGTCGCGCTCGTCGAGGTCGAGGTGACCCATCAGGTGATCGGATACCTCCGACGACTGTCTTCGGGCGAGGTTCTCGACGCGGTCGAACTGGACATGCCGAGGCAGACCCTCCCCACCCGTGCGGTGATGTACACGATCACCCCGGAACTTCTGGTGCAGGCGGGTGTTCCGGCCGAACGCGTGCCCGGTTCGCTCCACGCCGCCGAACATGCCGCGATCGGCCTCCTGCCTCTCGTCGCGGTGTGCGATCGAGGCGACATCGGCGGCGTCTCGACCGCGTTGCACGCCGACACCGGACTTCCCACCGTGTTCGTCTACGACGGTCACGCAGGCGGCGCAGGATTCGCCGACCGAGGTCACGCCGAACTCACCCGTTGGCTCGGCGCGACCCGCGAGGCGATCGAATCGTGCGAATGCACCTCGGGGTGCCCGTCCTGCGTGTACTCACCGAAGTGCGGAAACGGCAACGATCCCCTCGACAAGGACGGCGCGATCCGGGTCCTCACGGCGGTTCTGGCCTCGCTCGGCTGACGGTCTCCCGGTCAGCGCAGATACAGCCGAACCTTGTCGATCACGTCGCGGAGCAGGTGAATCTCCTCGCCGGTCGGCGGGGCGGTGACCGTGAGATCGTCCGCGACCTTCAGCTCCCAGCCGGTCTGGGCTCGCACGTCGTCGACAGTGACCCCCTCGTGCACGCTGACCAGCTCGAGTTCGTCGAACGGACCCTGCCGCGACAGCACCCCGAGGTTCGTGAACACCTTCGTCACCCCTCGGCCCCGAGGCATGATCCCGTCACCTGCCGCCCGGGCCCGGACGGGACTCGGCGACGTGCAGAAGTCGAGTTCCGCGGGGAAAGCGCTCGGGTCGTGTCGCCGCATCACCACGAAGATCTCGCCGGCGTTGGGCATGATCTCCACGGCGCCACCGGCACCGGGCAACCGGACCGTCGGCTTGTCCCAGTCTCCGATGATGCTGGTGTTGAGGCTCCCGTACCGGTCGATCTGGGCCGCGCCGAGAAATCCGACGTCGACGTTGCCGCCCTGCAGCACGTAGCCGAACAGCGCCGACATCGACACCACCGACTCCGCGCCCGACACGACGACCGAGTCGGCGATGCCCTCGGCCATCGCGGCGGGGTGCGCGCCGCACACTCCCGATTCGTAGATCAGTTCGACGTCCGGGTTGCTGGTCCGCTTGGCCAGATCGACGGCGAGCGTCGGGAGTCCGACGCCGGCGAAGACGCGCCCCTTCCCGGCGAGTTCGCGGGCGGCAACGGACACGATGACCTCGGTCGCCGAGATCGCTCCGACTGGTGCTGTGGTCATTTCCGGCTCCCGTAGTCGACTGGTTCGGAGAATCGCGGCTCGACGGCGAGGTCGTTCCAGTAGTCGCCGCCGAGTTTGTCCAGGTACTCGTCGTGATTCGCGGTGCCGTGGATCCACTCCTTCAGCCATGCCTGCAGGAGTGCGGAGTCCTTGCTGATCGCGGTCCAGCGTCGGTAGAACGCGCAGTCCCGGTCGTAGTAGCCCTGCACGTAGGACGGATGCGCCCCGCGCGGACAGACGACGACGGCATCGACCGCGTGAGAAGGGATCAGCGTGCGACTGGGGTCGGAGCGGACGACCTCGTCGTCGACGATCTCCTCGACGACCACGATCGCCTTCCCCGCGGCGTACACCGCTTCCTGCTGCACCCCGGAGATACCCCAGATCTGCACGTTGCCGTGACGGTCGGCGCGCTGCGCGTGAACGATGGTGACGTCCGGGTTCAGCGGAGGCACGACGTACACGGTGCCCTCCCCGTAGGGATCGTCGACGAGCCGAATTCGGGGATTGAGCCGCGGAAGGTCGCTTCCGGCATAGGAGCGCAGCGGAAAGAACGGCAGGCGCGCGGCGCCCGCCTGATAGCGGCAGACCATTCCGTAGTGGCTGTACTCCTCGACCTCGAGGGCCACCGGATCGTGATGCTCGATACGGCGTCGCAACTCGTGCAGCGATCCGGCGGATCCGCTCGCGAAGAACGAGGCCACGAGCTTGGTGACACAACCGGCGGCCACGAGTTGATCCGACACGATGTCGGGAGTCATCCGGCACAGCGTGAGGTTCTGCCGCTGTTGCCGGATGATCTCGTGCGCAGCCGCGAACGAGATGAGATGCGAGAAGCCCTCGAGGCACACGGTCATGCCGTCTTCGACGTACGTTCCTATGGCTTCCGCCATGCTGACCACTTTGCTCATCGCCATGCCCTTCTCCGGAACGACGGGACGTCGCCTCGGGACCTTCCCCACCGGATTACCGCCGTTTGACTCAATAGTGTTGACAAATCTGTTGCCGGAACTGCAATAGTTCTCCCGTGGAGATTTCTCAGATCACTGCCTTTCTCGCGGTCGCCGAGGAGTTGCACTTCGGCCGCGCCGCACAGCGCCTGCACTCGGCCCAGCCGCCGCTGAGCCGCACGATTCGGCGACTGGAAAAGCAGCTCGGGGCAACTCTTTTCGAAAGAAACACGCGGAACGTCCGGTTGACCTCCGCCGGTGAGGCACTGCTCGGCCCGGCACGCGAGATCCTGGACGCCTGCCGGCTCGCGGAAATCGCCGTCGCCGCCGCCGGGCGCGGACAGGTCGGCCGGGTCCGCATCGGCTTCGCCGGAGTCTCGTCCCACCTGCTCATCGGGCGGTGGGCGAAACTCGTCCGGCACACCCACCCGGGTATCGAATTCGTCCTGGACAGTTCCGCTTTCGCGAGCGAAGCACTGAACAAGCTTCTCGACGGAACCCTCGACATCGGTCTGGTCCGGTGGATCTTCACCCCGCCGGGCATCGCGTCCCGCGTCATCCTCAACGAGGACTTCGTGGTGGCCCTGCCCACCGACCACCCGCTCGCAGGCAGGGACGGCGTTCGCATCGAGGAACTGGCCACCGAGCCCTGGGTGACGCTGCCCGCCGATCCCGGATCGGCGCTGCGTGACTCCCTGCAGAGGGCGGCCCACGACGCCGGTTTCACGCCCCGGATCGTGCAGAGCGCGCCGGACTCGATGGCGCTGATGGCGTTGGTGTCCGCGGAGGTCGGCTGCGCGTTGACCGTCTCCTCCGTGGCCGAGAACGTGAACAACCCGGATGTCGTGTTCCTCCCGCTGGTCGGCGGTCCCAGCACCCTGCAACTGCGGATCGCGTGGCGAGCGGACGACGACAACGCCGCCTTGCGGGAAGTCCTCAGGCTGTCCGAGGAGGCATTGCCCACTCCGGAATGACCTGCGCGGTCAGGTGTGGGCTGCCGCACGGGCCTGCCCTGCACTCGGAGCGGTGTCCACCGCATCCTCCTCATCGATGTCGAGCTGCAGTTCGTCCGCGTCGGATTGCTCCGCGGTCGACAACCGGCGCGCGTCGAATCCGGTCCGGTTCAGCAACAACAGGGTGCAGACCAGGGAGACGGCGGCATAGCCGGCCGACACGAATGCAACGCCGACGATGTTTCCGGACGAGTTGAGCATCCACTGCGCCAGCACCGGGGTGCCGCCGCCGACGACCAGCGAACACAGCTGGTAGGCCGCGGAAAGACCGGTATAGCGGATGTTGGCGGGGAAGGCACGCGCGAGCACTCCGGCGATGGCGCCGTAGAACATCGAGTGCGGAATGGTCGCGAGGCACATCACGACGACGGCAATGGCGAAGTTCTCGGTCCGGATCGCGAAGAACATTGCCGGCATGAGGACGAACTCGGGAATCACCATGATGCACATGGCTTTCCGCATGTCGATCCGGGACACCAGGACGGCGCCGAACGGCTGCACGATGAACTGGACCACGAGGGCGATGGCGATGGCGCCGAGGAACGTGCCCCGGTCGTAGCCGAGTTCGCTGGTGGCCCAGGACAACGCGAAGGTGTTCTTGAAGTACGTCACCTGGGCCAGGGGCAGCGCGCCTGCACCGAGGAGGACGAGGACCCAATGCTTGCGCAGCACCTCACCGATCGGCAGTGCGACGGTCTTCTTGCGCTTCAGCACGGTCTTCATCGCGTCCGACTCTTCGAGCTTGAGACGGATGATCATGCCGACGATCACCAGGGCCGCGGAGATCAGGAACGGGATGCGCCAGCCGTAGAGCACGAACGCCGGGGTGGGCATGGCGGAGAGCAGGAAGAACGCCATCGTCGCCAGGAGGTTTCCGGCGGGCGACCCCTGCTGGGCGAACGCCGAGTACAGAATCCCCTTCCCCTTGGGTGCGTTCTCACTGGCGATCAGGACCGCCCCGCCCCATTCACCGCCCACTGCCACACCCTGAACGACCCGGAGGAACACCAGGGCGGCGGGTGCCCATATTCCGATCTGCGCGTAGGAGGGCAGGAGTCCGATTCCGACGGTGGCGGTGCCCATCATCATGAGTGTGATGACCAGCGTGTTCTTTCGACCGATCTTGTCGCCGAGATGGCCGAAGACGATGCCGCCGATGGGACGGGCGAGGAACCCGGCCCACAGGGTGACGAACGCGAGCAGCGTGCCCATGCCCGCCGGCAGGGTGTCGGAGAAGAACACCTGACCGAAGACCAGCGCCGACGCGGTGCCGTAGATGTAGAAGTCGTACCACTCGATCGTGGTGCCGATGAACGAGGCGATGCCCGCCCTCCGCGCCTTTGTCTCGGCCTCGGTCCGCTTCGGTGGTGCCGTGGTCATGTGATGCCCTCTCTCGCCAAAGGGAGTGGTGTGGATGAAAACCAGCTCACATCAGTGAGACTCGCATCACAGGATCCATGCCGTCCAATACTTCCTGAGCGGGGGATTATTCCGAATCTGGTCATAATTGCCAAAACCTCGCACACACTGGCGTGATGCGCGTCACCGGCCTGCCTCCTCGCTTCGACGTCACTCCGCGGGACCTGCCCTCGCCACGGCGCGGGCATCCCGGACACCCAGCGAGGACAGAAGCACCGGTGCGGTGACCGCGACCTCGACGTCCCAGTCGTCGACCTCACAGGACACGACTTCGGTGCGCATGCGCCCCGCGACGTCCCGGGCCGCGGCACACGCCGCGTCGGTGCCGCGGTCCAGCCCGACGGCCGCGGCGAGGGCGGCCAGATCTGCGGCGGACTGCGCCCGGTGCCGCACCGACACCGCCGAGCCGACGTGCACCAGCAACGCCGTGACCATTACCAGCGCCGCGAGCGCACAGCACCCCGTCACGGTCGCGGACCCGCGGTCGTCGGTGGCCCCCGAACTCACGGCCCTCCTCCGCTCCATCCGGGCACAGTGGGTTCGAGAGCCGCCACCGCCTCCGCGGAGATGTTCACGAGCGGAAGGAGTGGACTGCGTGCCCGCACGGTCGCGACGACGAACTCCCCCTCGGTCCGGACCGACACGTCGGCGCCATCGGGTGCCACTCTCGCCGCCGTGGAGATCGCCGACTCGCGATCTCCACGGGCAGCGAGCCGTGCTGCCTCGCGGGCCGAGTCGACACACCGGACGTGCAGTGTCGTCGCGGTGATCGCGCCGACACACAGCACGACCACCGCCACGATCGATGCAATCGCGATGGCCGCCTCGACCGTCACGCCGCCGGCCTCCGACCGGCGCAGGTTCTCGGCAGCACTCATCACACCGCGGTGTTCAGCGCTTTGTCGATGATGTTCGTCAACGCCGTGACGATGCTGTCGCCGGTGACGACCGAATACAGCACGGCGCCAAAGGCCGCGGCCGCGATGGTGCCGATGGCGTACTCCGCCGTCGACATTCCGTCCTCGTCCGTCGCGAGCAGAATCAAGCGGGTGGTCAGTGCCCGACCTTCCGCCAACGCCCGAACTCCCGCCAGCGCCCGGATTCCGTGTTCCATGGTGTTCCCCCTTCAGAGTGTCCGACGCAGCGGTTCTGTGCCGGAAGTGTCGATGTGTCACATCAGTCCGCCGTCCAGCACCCGCGAGGCCAGCCCGACGACGACCGGGATGATGCCGAGACAGAGGAATGCCGGAAGAAAGCACAGCCCGAGAGGACCGCTGATGAGCACGCCCGCGCGTTCGGCCGACGCCGCCGCCAGGTGTTCGACCTGGACTCGGCCGTCGGCGGCGAGTTCCGTCATGGAACCGGCGAGCGACGATCCCGATGCGGCCGAGCGGCGCGCCATGCGGGCAAGGGATTCGGTGGCGGGGTCCGACGCCGCCGCCTCCCATGCGGTCGCCGCATCCGCCCCCAGCGACAGCAGGTCCGCGGCGCGGCGAAGCGATTCCGACAACGGCGCGGGCGCCGACCGCGACACGGCCTGCGCCGCGGTCGCGACGGGCAGTCCGGCGCGCAGGCACGCTGCCAGCAGGTCGAAGGCCGCGGCGATCGCGAGCGGGTCCTCGCGGCGCGCGCCCTCGTCCATCGCGGATGCCGCATCACCCGGGCCGACGCCGTCGGCGCGCAGTCGCTGCACCGGCGATCTGGGTGCGGGCAGCACCAGCACGGCGCAGGCGAGGAGAAGTACCGCACACCAGATCATCCCGTCACCCGTCCGGTGATCCGGTCGGTCCACAACAGGCCCGCGCACACCAGCCCCGCACCGAGCAGCAACAGGATGCCACCCACACCGCCTCCGAACAGCACCGTCAGAGGGGCCGCCCCCATCATCTGACCGAGACCGACACCCAGGAGCGGCAGCCCGGCCAGTACGGTCGCCGTCGCCCTCGCCCCGGCCAGCGACGCCTCCGTTCGCTGACGGAAGCGACTGCGTCCCAACAGGTCCGTTCGTGCCGCTTCGAGCAGTTCCGCCAGCGCGAGACCGTGCGCGTCGGCCACCGCCCAGATATCGGCGATCCGCTCCAACTCGGTACCGACACGGGAATCCGCGATCCGGAACCCGTCGGCGGCCGATCCTCCGAGCCGCGAGCGCGCCGACGCGGCCCGGAATGCCGACGACACACTGCCTGCCGCTTCGTCGGCCGCCGTCTGGCATGCGGCAGCCGGATGGGCGCCCACCCGAAGTTCCGCCGTCACCACCTCGAGACTCGACAGTACGACACGCAGATCGGCGTCCTTCGCTTTCGCCGCACTGCGTCGCACCGATCTGAAACGCACTGTTGCACAGACGATCGTCGCGGCGAGGACCGCCCACAGTCCGCCCAGTTCGTACACGATCGGGATGCCGGCGAGCGCCGCCGGAACCACCCAGGGCAGACGCAACCGGCGACGGGGGCCTTCCCTGCCCGTGACCGCGAGCAACCGCGGCCGCGACCTCGCGGACGGCACAGTCAGCACTGCGCAGGCAAGCACCACCAGACCGGCGATCACGCCGGCACCTCCGTCCCCGAATCCTCCGGTCCACGACGAGAACACAAGTGGCGGAGCCGGTCCACCGCCGGACCCTCACCCGTGTCGTGGTTCCAGGCGGGCACGATCGTGACGTGCCCGTACTCGTCGCGAGTGACGACACCGATCTGCGTCAGCCGCCGCGCCCCGCTCGAAGCCCGGTGGACGTGCAGAACCACCTGGACCGCGGCGGCCAGCTGACTGTGCAACGCCGAGCGGTCCATTCCACCCAGTGCCGCAAGCGCTTCGAGCCGCGCCGGAACCTCCTCGGGCGAGTTGGCATGCACCGTCCCGGCGCCGCCGTCGTGACCCGTGTTGAGCGCCGTCAGCAGGTCGACGACCTCGGCGCCGCGAACCTCGCCGACGACGATCCGATCGGGGCGCATCCGCAGGGATTGACGGACGAGATCCCGGACGGTCACCTCACCCACGCCCTCCACGTTGGGTGCCCGAGCCACGAGCCGGACCACGTGCGGGTGCGTCGGCGCCAGCTCCGCGGCGTCCTCCACGCACACGATCCGTTCCGCCGGGTCCACCGCACCCAGCAACGCGGCCAGCAGCGTGGTCTTGCCTGCGCCGGTGCCGCCGGTGACCAGGAAGGCGAGCCGCGCGTGCACGATCGTCACCAGCAGGTCGTGGGCCGCCTCCGCCACGGCACCGCTCGCAACGAGCGCCCCGAGCCCCTGGGTCGCCGGGCGCAGCACCCGCAGCGACAGGCAGGTTCCGCCCTGAGCCACGGGAGCGAGGACGGCATGCAGCCGCACACCGAACGAGCCGTTTCCGACGTCCCGCAGCCTTCCGTCGACCCACGGCTGAGCGTCGTCGAGGCGGCGTCCGGCAGACAGCGCGAGACGTTGCGCGAGCCTGCGCACCGCCGCCTCGTCGGTGAACCGGACAGCCGCGCGTTCGAGGCCGCGGCCTCGGTCGACCCACACGCGGTCGGGCGCGGTGACGAGCACGTCCGCGACTCCGGGTTCCGTCAGCAACGACTCGAGCGGGCCGGCGCCGGTGAGTTCGGTCATGAGCACCCGCAGCGCCCCGAGCAGGTCGGTGTCGCCGAGCACGCCACCGGACTCGGTGCGGATGGCAGCGGCGACCGTGGCCGGTGTCGGCTCGCCGGACGTGTGCGCGAGACGTTCGCGCACACGGTCGAGGAGGTCGGGGGTGACGAGGGAACTCATGCCGCCCACTCCCGCGACCGCGGTCTGCTGCCGACCGTGTCGAGGACCGCCTCGGCCGCGGCGCCCAGCGGGGAGCGCCGGCCCGGCCTGAGGCCGCCGTGTTCGAGCATTCCGGTGAGCGCGCGCTCGGCGCGCATCGACGCGATCAGCGGCAGGTCGAGAACCTCCGCCACGTCGGCGCCGCGGAGCCCACCGGGTGCCGGGCCGCGAACCACGAGTCCCTGGTTGGGGTTCCTCTCGGTGATCCACTGCGACACCTTTCCCGCGGCGATGCAGGCCCGGACGGTGGCGGGCACGACGAGGACCACCAGATCGGCGAGTTCGAGGACGGTCTCCGTGGCCGCGCCGGGGAACCGGGACACGTCGCACACGACCAGATCGCCCGCATGGCGGCCGGCATCGGTGACCGCACGGACCGCGGCCGCTGTCGGGCCGGCGCCGTGCCCCGTCCTGCTGCAGGCGAGCACCCGCAGCCACTCGCCACAAGCGGGGAGTGCGTCCCTCAGCGCGCCCGAGGAGATCCGGCCACCCTCGATCGACAGACCCGACCACCGCAGTCCGGGCACGTCCTCGATGCCCAACAGGACGTCGAGTCCGGAGCCCCACGAGTCGGTGTCGAGCAGAAGCGTGGGCCGCGGTCGCGACGCCGCGGCGAGGGCTGTCGCCGCGGCCAGCGTGGAGGCACCCGCCCCGCCACATCCGCCGACGACGGCGACGACGGTGCCGTCCGCCTCGGGACGCTGAGGTTGTTCGCCGAGCACCGCGACCAGCGCCGACTCGTCCTCGGGCACCGCGAGCACGTGTTCCGCACCGACCGCGGTCGCGATCCGCCACTCGTCGATGCCCGGCGGCCCGTCGCACAGCAGCACCACACGGCGCCGGCGTGGGAGCCGATTGCGGCACGCGGCGGCTGCGCGTGCGTCGAGCACGACGATCGGGGCACTCCCCCAGACGTGCCGGGCGTCGGCGACGTCGACCTCGTTCAGTGCCCGGTCGGCCGCTGCCGCCACGCGCCTGATGCTGTGCAACAGCGCCGGGTCGTCGACCAGAACCAGCACTTCACCCCCGCCTTCTGCGTCCATGCAGCGAGCGTGCCCGCTGCCGGCGACCGCCGGAAGGGGCTCGGCTCGAACTGTGGACAACTTCGGCCCTGTGGATAAAAACTGGTACTACCGCACCAATTTTTGTACCGATCCGAGAGAGGCGGCAGACCTGCCGCACACAGAGGACGACCCTCGCCAGGGGGGGAGGAGGCGAGGGTCGTCAGTGTTCAGCCCCGGGGGGTCGGGCTGAACATCGCCCGGATCAAATCCGGACATCAGCAATACTACACCTCCCCCGATCAGTATTTGCAAGTTCAACTGTTGAACGTTCCGTCGTGTCGATAGTGCCGAAAGACCCTTCCTCAGGCCGTTCATACGAACCCCCACCCGACCCGAAGTCCGCATATCCTTGGGAATTGTGACCGCGAAGCCACAGAGCAGTGCCAAGACAGGTCGACACACCGAGACAGGTCGGGTTGCCGCATTCTTCGACCTCGACAAGACGATCATCGCGAAATCCAGCACCCTCGCGTTCAGCAGACCGTTCTTCGACCAGGGCCTGATCAACCGCCGATCGGTCCTCAAGAGCAGTTACGCGCAGTTCCTGTTCCTGCTGTCGGGCGCGGACCACGATCAGATGGAGCGGATGCGCGCCTACCTCACGAGCATGTGCGCGGGCTGGAACGTGGACCAGGTCCGGTCCGTGGTCGCCGAAACCCTCCACGACATCGTGGACCCCCTGGTGTTCGCCGAGGCCGCCGACCTCATCGCAGACCACAAGCTGCGCGGCCACGACGTCATCGTGGTCTCGGCGTCGGGCGAGGAGGTGGTGGCGCCGATCGCCGAAGCACTCGGGGCCACGCGCAGCACTGCCACCCGCATGGCGGTCGCGGACGGGCTCTACACGGGCGAGGTGGAGTTCTACTGCTACGGCGAAGGCAAAGTGGACGCGATGCGGCAACTGGCCGACGAATACCACTACGACCTGTCGGCATGCTACGCCTACTCCGACTCCGTGACCGATCTCCCGATGCTGACCGCGGTCGGCCACCCGACTGCGGTCAACCCGGACCGGGCGTTGCGGAAGGCCGCGGCCGGAAACGGTTGGCCCATATTGACTTTCTCGAATCCGGTCTCCCTCCGGGCACGCCTCCAGGCGCCGTCCGCCACCACCGTCGCGACCACGGCGGCGGTGAGCGTCGGGGCCCTGGTCGCGGGCGCATTCACGTATGGAGTGTTGCGCCGCAAGCGCTGACCGCCGCAACCCGCGACACGGTCACAAACCGAATTTGATACTTGCTGTGAGGGGGGTCACGGGGTACAAAGGAGTTACGGAAGAACGGAAGGCCAAGGTCGACCCAGAAGAGAAGGATCGATCTCCCGACCAGGATTCCCAGCACGGGCACTAGGTACCCACGCGAAGCATAAGCCACTATAAGGGCAGAAGCGTTGTGGGCCTGCGAGACTCGAGTCTTCACCGGCAAGGACCCTGCACAGGTTGCAAGGACGACCCGACGATATTCGGACTCTCGCCGAGGCCACCCACACAACCCACATTGCACGCTTGGTAACCGGTTGTCCGTGCTAACGGGCGGCGAAGTCGACAGCAGTCGGCAGCGCCGCCCGTTTCACATGTTCGGGAATTCTTGTAGCGCAGGATATTTCGGCTAACTCGCTGCGGCCTCCGCGATCGACGTGGCCTCCCGCGCTCCGGCCTCCAGAGCGCCGCAGCAGAGGACGACCCAACTGCCGACACCCTCCGGCTCGCCCGACGCGAACGCGGCAGCCCCGTTGCGGTACGCCTGCTGCCGCCGCAACCAGCTGACCTCCGGGACCCCGAGGTTGTGCGGATCGAGCCCGCTCGCCACGGAAACCAGACGTGACGCGGCGCGCGCGACGATACCGTCGCCGACTCCGAACGGCTTCAGCGTCAACAATTCCCCGTGCACCACGGCCGCCAGTACCGGCGCGGGCGCAGCCGTTCCCCCCGTCACGAGCTGGGCGAGACCGTCGAGCCGCTCCGCGACGCCGGACCCGGCACGCGGCCTGCCGAGCGATTCCTGATCCTCCACGAGATCGGCCGCGGCCAGCAGATGCAGCCGCGCGAGCGCTTGCAGGGGTGCCCGCTGCCAGGTGGACTGCAGAAGGGTGAGGGCGTCACCGTCGAGGGCCTGCCCGACCCGCAGCGACCCCGACAGAATCGGGTCGCCGGCCTCGCCGGGCGCGGGTAACTCGGTGCTGCCGCCGTCCAGCGACGCCGAGGCGCGGGCCGCCCGGACCGCCGCCTCGGCCGCCGTGGTCGGCCAGCCGCGCCGGTTGGTCTTGTGACGGTGAACCGCACCGAGCGCGTCGCGCGCACGGTCCGCGGCTTCACGGACGCCGGGAAGGTCGACGAGGGGCTGCAACGGGTCGCTCACGTACCGGAACGCTACCCGGCGCGGTCCCGCGTCAGGCGCCGAGCCGGATCGATCCGCCGGGAATCGCATCCAGCAGCTTCCGCGTGTACTCCTCCCGCGGGGACGTGAAGACCTCGTCCGTGGTCGCTTTCTCTACGATCGCGCCGGTGGACATGACGAGCACGTCGTCGGCGATCTGCCGCACCACCGCCAGGTCGTGGGTGATGAACAGGTACGTCAACCCCAGCTCTGCCTGCAGGTCGTTCAGCAGGGTCAGGATCTGATCCTGGACCAGCACGTCGAGCGCCGACACCGCCTCGTCGCACACCACCATCTCCGGCTGCAGCGCCAGCGCCCGGGCGATCGCCACCCGCTGCCGCTGGCCACCGGACAGCTCGTTCGGGAACCTCCGCATCACCGAAGCCGGCAGCGCCACCTTGTCCAGCAGGTCGCGTACCCGTGCTTCCCGCTCCGCCTTCGTCCCCACCTTGTGGGTGCGCAGAGGCTCCTCGACGGTGCGGAAGATCGAGTACATCGGGTCGAGCGTGCCGTACGGATTCTGGAAGATCGGCTGCACCCGGCGACGGAACGCGAGCGTCTCGCGGCGGTCCAGCGTCGCGACGTCCTTGCCGTCGAACACGACATTCCCCGACGACGGCGCAAGAAGCCCGAGGACCATCTGCGCGACCGTCGACTTACCCGACCCCGACTCGCCGACGATGGCCGTGGTCGTCCCGCGGCGGACCGCGAACGAAACGTCGTCGACGGCGGTGAAGTCGGTGGACTTCCGCAGCCCGTGCCGGAGCTTGAACACCTTGGTCAGCCCGGTGGCCACGACCACGTCGTCGGTGGCCTTGCCGAACTCGACGCCGATCTCGCCGTGCTGTTCGGCCTCGCCGACCACCTCCAGGGCGTGCTCCCGGACGTCCGCCCGGGCCAGCGAAGAACTCCGGCGTTGCGACGCCAGCGACGGCGCCGCCGCCACCAGCTTCCGGGTGTACGGGTGGCGCGGCCGCTGCAGGATCTCCAATGCCGGCCCGGCCTCGACCACCCGCCCCTTGCTCATGACGATCAGGTGCTCGGCCCGCTCGGCGGCCAGGCCGAGGTCGTGGGTGATGAGCAGGACCGCGGTGCCCAGCTCGTTGGTGAGACCGTCGAGATGGTCGAGGATCTGGCGTTGGACCGTGACATCGAGGGCCGACGTGGGCTCGTCCGCGATCAGCAGTTGCGGGCGGGCCGACAGCCCGATTGCGATGAGGGCGCGCTGGCGCATGCCGCCGGAGAACTCGTGCGGATACTGGCCCAGGCGGTCCTCGGCGTCGGCGAGTCCGGCCTCCTCGAGCAGCTCGGCGGCACGCGCCTTCGCGGCCTTGCCCTTCTCGATCCCGTTGGCTTCCAACGCCTCCTCGATCTGGAAGCCGACCTTCCACACCGGGTTGAGGTTGGACATCGGGTCCTGCGGGACGAGCCCGATCTTCTGACCGCGCAGCGCGACGAACTCGCGCTCGGACGCCTCCGCGAGGTCCTGCCCCTCGAACAGGATCTGACCGCCGGTCACCTTGCCCGTCCCGGGCAGCAGGTTGATGATCGCGTGCGCGGTCGTGGACTTACCCGAACCGGACTCACCGACGATCGCCACCGTCTGCCCCGGATACACCGTGAGGCTGACACCGCGCACCGCGGGCACGAGCCCGGAATGCGACTGGAACGACACCTCCAGGTCCCGGATCTCGAGCAACGGCACCTCGTCGGCCGAATTCTGCGGTCCGGCCGATTCGTTCGTGGGCACCGCGCTCACCTCTTCCGGGCCTTGGGATCGAGCGCGTCCCGCAGAGCGTCGCCCATCATGATGAAACCGAGCACCGTGATCGCCAGCGCGGTTGCCGGGTAGAACAGGATCGGTGACCCCTGACGGAGCGTGACCTGGGCCGTGCTGATGTCTCCGCCCCACGAGATCTCGGTGGACGGCAGCCCGATGCCCAGGAACGACAGCGTCGCCTCGGCCACGATGTAGGTGCCGAGCGAGATGGTCGCGATCACGATGATCGGGGCGAGGGAGTTCGGCAGCACGTGCCGGACGAGGGTGCGCACGTTCGACACACCGAGCGCCCGCGACGCCATCACGTAGTCGTTGTTCTTCGCCGAGATCACCGAGCCACGAGCAATTCTCGCCATCTGAGGCCACCCGAACAGCGCCAGGACGACGATCAGCGTCCAGATGGTGCGGTCGGCGAACAGCTGCATCAGGACGATCGCGGCGAGGATGAGCGGGATACCGAAGAAGATGTCGGCGATCCGGGACAGCAGCGAGTCTGCCCAGCCGCCGTAGAACCCGGCGACCGCACCGAACACCACGCCCACGACGAGCACGATCGACGTGACACCGACACCCACCAGCACCGACGCCCGGGCCCCGTAGATCGTGCGGGAATAGATGTCGCAACCCTGCTTGTCGAATCCGAACCAGTGCCCCGCCGACGGACCCTGCATGCTGAACGCGAGATCGCAGAACCTGGGGTCGGTGCCGGTGAACAGACCGGGGAAGCCTGCCACGGCGATCACCACGACGATGATCACCGTGGCGACCAGGAACAGCGGACGTTTGCGGAGGTCCCGCCACGCATCCGACCACATGCTCGTCGGCGGCTGGTCGATGTGGACGGCGTCGGTCTCTCCCGGCGCCGCCACTTCTTCGGGTGCCACGAAATGCGCCTGACGGGTCTTCCGGTCGCCCGTCCGAGGCGACTCGTTCTCCACTTTCTCAGACATAGCGAATCCTCGGGTCGAGCGCGGCGTACAGGAGGTCGACGAGCAGGTTGGCGAGCAGATAGATGACGATCAGCACCGTCACGAAGGACACCACCGTCGGCGCCTCACCGCGGGTGACCGCCTGGTAGATCGTGCCGCCGACACCGTTGATGTTGAAGATGCCCTCCGTGACGATCGCGCCGCCCATCAGGGTCGCGAGGTCGGCGCCGAGGAACGTGACCACCGGGATCAGCGAATTCCGCAGCACGTGCACCTGCACCACGCGGCGCCGCGAAAGACCCTTGGCCGTCGCGGTTCTCACGTAGTCGGCGGTGAGGTTCTCGGCGACCGACGTCCGGGTGAGCCGGAGTACGTACGCGAACGACACCGACCCGAGGACGAACGCGGGCAGCAGCAGATTCTTGAAACTGGTGTTGCCCCCGACCGTCGGCGGCACCAACCCCCATTTCACGCCGACGAAGAATTGGGCCAGGAAGCCGATGACGAAGATCGGGATCGCGATGATCACCAGGCTCACGAGGAGGACGGAACTGTCGAAGATGCCGCCCTTGCGGAGTCCGGCCCACAGGCCGAAGCCGATCCCGAAGATCCCCTCGATGGCGAGCGCCATCAGGGACAACTTGATGGTGATCGGGAATGCCTGCGCCAGAACCTCACTGACGGGGCGGCCGGAGAAGGACGTACCGAAGTCGAGGGTGAAGATGCCCTTCAGATACAGGAGGTACTGCGTCAGGAACGGCTCGTCGAGGTGGTATCGCTCACGGAGTTGGGCCGCCACCGCGGGGCTGAGTGCCTTGTCGCCGGCCAGCGCGGCAATCGGGTCTCCGGGCAGCAGGAACACCATCGCGTAGATCAGGAACGTGGCCCCGAGGAACACCGGGATCATCTGGAGCAAACGGCGACCGACGTACCAGAGCATCGGATCACCTCCTATTCGTCGGGAGCAGTGACGTCAGGAATCCGTAGCCTCGGCTCGTACTTCCGAGCGGGGCCGCGAACTGACAGCTCGCGGCCCCACCCGTCGTCGAAGAATCTCCGGTGCGTCAGTTCTTCTCGATGTCGGAGTACATCGGGATGCCCTTCCAGTCGATGACCACGTTCGACACGTTCTCCGACCAGCCGCTGGCGGCGTTGCGGTACCACGTCGGGACGGCAGGCAGGTCGCGCAAGAGCACTTCCTGCGCCTGGTTCAGCAGTTCCTGGGCCTTGTCGGGATCGACCTCACCCGCGGAGGCACGCAGAAGCCGGTCGAACTCGGGGTTCGAGTAGTCGCCGTCGTTGGAGCTACCGCCGGTCTGGTAGTTCTGCGCGAGGAAGCCGTACTGCTGCGGGTAGTCGCCCTGCCACCCCGAACGGAACGCGCTGGGGATGGTGCGGTTGGTGGCCTCGGTGCGGATCTGCGCGAACGTGGGGTACTCCTTGCCCTTCGCGTCGATACCGAGGGTGTTGCGGATGTTGTTGGCGGTGGCGTCGACCCATTCCTTGTGGCCGCCGTCGCCGTTGTACGCGATCTCGAAACTGCCCGACCACGGGGCGATGGCGTCGGCCTGGGCCCACAGCCGCTTCGCCGTCTCCGGGTCATACTTCAGGTTGCCGTTGCCGACGAGCGAATCCGACCAGCCCTCGATGGCGGGGCTGGTGAAGTCGAGCGCGGGGGTGCGGGTGTTGTTGTAGATCTGCTGGGTGATCTGGTCGCGGTTGATCGCCATCGAGATGGCCTGGCGGCGCAGCGTGCCCTCCTCACCGCTGAAGTGCGGCAGCCGGCCCGGGATCGTGAACGTCTCGATGGTCGCGGACGGCTGGTTCACGGTGCGGCCCGGCAGGTCGGTCTCGAACGTCGTGACCGCGCTCGGCGGCACCTGGTCGAGAACGTCGACGTTGCCCGCGAGCAGATCCGTGTACGCCGTGTCGAGGCTGTTGTACATGACGAAGTCGACGCCGGCGTTCTTCGGCTTACGGTTGCCGTTGTAGTCGGGGTTCACGACGGTGTCGATCCGGACGTTGTGCTGCCACGCTCCGGGGCCGGACATCATGTACGGACCGTTGCCGACGGGATTCTCACCGAACGCCGCCATGTCCTGGTACGCCACCGCAGGCAACGGGTAGTACGCGGCGAATCCGAGGCGGTCCGGGAATGCCGACTCGGGCTGCTTCAGTTCGATCGTGAACGTGGAATCGTCGACCACTTTCAGTCCCGACATGGTCTGCACCGTCGGGTTCTCGGCGGCCACCTCGTCGTAGCCCTGGATCGGGTCGAAGAAGGACGCTTGGATCTGCGCATTCGTGGACAGTGCGCCGTAGTTCCAGGCGTCGACGAACGAGGCTGCCGTGACCGGCGTGCCGTCCGTGAACGTCCAACCGTCCTTCAGCTTCACGGTGAAGTTCTTGCCGTCCGTCGTCTCGATCGACTCGGCGACCTCGTTGTTCACCCCGCCGTCGGAGTCGTAGGAAACGAGGCCCGCGAACAGTGAGTCGACGACGCGGCCGCCCTGATTCTCGCTCGTATTGGTGGGAATCAACGGATTCTGCGGTTCACTTGCCCAGGCGTTGACGATTCCGCTACCACCCCCGCTCGTCGAATCACCGGACGAGCAGGCGGACAGCATCCCTGCTGCCAGGCCGACCGCCAGAACGGCGGTTGCCACACGTGTGATGCGCAAAACGATCCTCCCAGATCTGCGTGGTTCCGGGCAGCGGTTCCGGGCGCAGCCCGAATGATGGGATGACGATAAGTCAACGTTTCAATCTGTGTAGCCACGACGGGCGAAACTCGTGCAATCGGCACCTGATCGAAACATCGTCGGCGCAGGGGTATCCACTCGTCGCACCCGATCGCCGTCCGTCGCGTCCAGCCGACCGATCGTCGCAGAATATGGGCATGCAACCCTCTGCAACGGTGCGCTCGGGAGACCATGTGACTACCCTCACACGTGCTAGAAGTGCCGAATTCGAGACTGGAAAGAAGGCCGGGCCACAATGACCAGTGCAGCACAGGCGAGCGGAGCGACGGAGAAGTCGGAACATTCTGATTCCGTCCCGCAGGTGTATCCGCCGAGCCCCGAGTTCACCGCAACGGCGAACGCCGGCCCCGACCTCCAGGCTGCCGCCGACGAAGACCGTCTCGCATTCTGGGCGAAGCAGGCCGAGCGCCTGCACTGGCACGCCCCCTTCTCCGAGGTTCTCGACTGGTCCGACGCGCCCGTCGCGAAGTGGTTCGTGAACGGACGGCTCAACGTCGCCTACAACTGCGTCGACCGCCACGTCCTCGCCGGCAACGGCGACCGCGTCGCCATCCACTTCGAAGGCGAACCGGGCGACACCCGCGACCTGACCTACAACGACCTGCTCGCCGAAGTCAGCAAGGCCGCCAACACCTTCACAGACCTCGGACTCGTCGCCGGCGACCGCGTCGCGATCTACATGCCGATGATCCCCGAGGCCATCATCACCATGCTCGCCTGCGCCCGCCTCGGCCTGACCCACTCGGTGGTGTTCGCCGGCTTCTCCGCCGCCGCCCTGCGCTCCCGCATCGACGACGCCGAAGCCAAGCTCGTCGTCACCGTCGACGGACAGTGGCGCCGCGGCCAGGCCGCACCCCTCAAGCCCGCCGTCGACGAAGCGGTGGACGGCGCCGCATCCGTCAAGAACGTGCTCGTCGTCAAGCGCACCGGGATCGACGTCGACACCACCGAGGGTCGTGACCTGTGGTGGCACGAGACCGTCGAAAAGGCGTCCGACACCCATCAGGCGCAGCCGTTCGACTCCGAGCACCCGCTGTTCATCCTGTACACCTCCGGCACCACCGGAAAGCCCAAGGGCATCATCCACACCTCCGGCGGCTACCTCACCCAGGCGTCGTACACCCACCACAACGTCTTCGACCACAAGGCCGGGCAGGACGTGTACTGGTGCACCGCCGACATCGGCTGGGTCACCGGCCACAGCTACATCGTCTACGGGCCACTCTCGAACGGTGTCACCCAGGTGGTCTACGAGGGCACCCCGAACTCCCCCGACGAGCACCGCCACTTCCAGATCATCGAGAAGTACGGCGTCAGCATCTACTACACCGCACCCACCCTGGTGCGCACCTTCATGAAGTGGGGCAGGGACATTCCCGACGCCCACGACCTGTCCTCGATCCGGCTCCTCGGCTCGGTCGGCGAACCGATCAACCCCGAGGCCTGGAAGTGGTTCCGCGAGGTGATCGGCGGGAACACGGCCCCGATCGTCGACACCTGGTGGCAGACCGAGACCGGCGCGATCATGATCTCCCCGCTTCCCGGGATCACCGCCACCAAGCCCGGATCCGCGATGGCACCCCTGCCCGGTATCTCCGCGAAGATCGTCGACGACGACGCCAACGAACTCGGCGCCGGCGGCTCCGGCTACCTCGTGCTCGACAAGCCGTGGCCGGCGATGCTCCGCGGCATCTGGGGCGACATGGACCGCTACCGCGAAACCTACTGGTCCCGCTACCCCGAGCAGGGCTGGTACTTCGCCGGCGACGGCGCCAAGTACGACGAGGACGGCGCCCTGTGGGTGCTCGGGCGCGTGGACGACGTCATGAACGTCTCCGGGCACCGCATCTCCACCTCCGAGGTCGAATCCGCCCTCGTCGGGCACCACGGTGTCGCCGAGGCCGCCGTCGTCGGCGCCGCCGACGACACCACCGGCCAGGGCATCGTCGCGTTCGTCATCCTCCGGGAAGGCGTCGAGAACACCGGCGACACCCTCATCGCCGAACTCAAGGCCGAAGTGTCCCGGGAGATCAGCCCGATCGCCAAGCCCCGCCAGATCACGATCGTCCCCGAACTCCCCAAGACCAGGTCCGGCAAGATCATGCGACGCCTGCTCAAGGACATCGCCGAAGGCCGCGACCTCGGCGACACCTCCACGCTCGTCGACCCCAAGGTCTTCGACGCCATCCGCGGCAAGTAGGGCGCTCCGCGCCCCGTGAGTGGTTGACGAGTCCCTGCACTCCTCAACCACTCACGGGCGGCGAAGCCGCCACAGCGTCTGCTCCTCGCCGATTCCCTTCAGACCGGTCGTGAAAACGTCGCACCGGTAGTCCGATTCCGCCAGCAGCGGTGCCACCTCGGGGTCGTCGTGAACGGCCCGGGACAGGACGATGTCGCCGCCCGCCGCACAACCCTGCACCCGCGCCGCCAGGTTGACGGTCGCGCCGAAGTAGTCGATCCGACCGTCGTTGTCGATCATCACCGCGGGCCCCTGGTGCAGCCCGACTTTCAACGCCACCGAGTCGTCGCCGCCGAGGTGCCCGCGACGGAAGTCGTCCCAGCCGGACTGCATCGACGCCGCCGCCGACCAGGCCTCCCGCGCGTCCGCGAACGTCGCCATGACCGCGTCGCCCATCTGCTTCACGACGCCGCCGTTCTCGCGCACCACGGCGTCACGCAGGTAGCGGAAATGGCTCTGCACGAACGCGAACGCCCGGACGTCCCCGATGCGCTCGTACAGGGCAGTCGAGCCGCTCAGATCCGTGAACAGCACCGCCAGGTTCGCGATCCCGATCTCGTCGCCGGGCGCTACCCCCTGGTCCGGGAACAGGTCCTGGAAACCGTCGAGCGACGTGACGAGCGCGCCGGTCGCCGCGGCGTCCTTCCACCGCTCCCGCTCGACCACCACCAGCGCTTCGCCGGGGAGCCGGTTGGCGACCTCCAGCCGGATCGCTCCGTCGGTGACGGGTGAACTCCGCACCCGGAGTTCGCCGGGCCCGCACTCGACCCGCAGCGTTCCACCGGCCTGGCCGACCTCGCAGGCCACCGGGGAGCCCACCTGATAGCACCGGAGCCGCAGCCACCCCGGGTCGAGTTCGAGGTGCTCGGAACGCTGCTCACCCGGCTCGAGCCGCAGCTGAGCCACCGCCGACGGTGAATTCGCCGGACCACCGATGCAGTACCGGGCCCGCTCCGCCCGGCGCACGGCCGCATTGACGTCGAAGCGGATCTCCACCGACCGAACCAGGTCGGTGTCGAAGGCGATGTCGCACGTGTCGCAGTGGACACGGCTCGCCAACTGTGACATCCGGCCGGCGTCCTCACGGACGGTCCGGCAGACGGGGCACAGCACGCTCCAGCTCAGGTCCAGCAGTCCACAGTCCGCGGCGTGGAGGAAGACGTACAGCAGCTGCATCCGATCGACACCCCAGCGGTCCGCCAGCTCGAACGGCCGCATGCCCGTCACCTCCAGGTCGGAGGCGGTCCGCAGGTGGGATGCCAAGCGCCCGATGAGGTTCGGGGCATCGTGCGATCGGGACAGCTGTGCTGTGCGGAGTTCCAGCCGGCCGGCGTCGAGTTGCTCCGGCGGCGGCAGCGCGGGCACGGCGTGCGTCTGCGGGTCGCGAACGTGGAGTTCCAACGCGCGTGCGAGCGCCACCGTTTTCCGTATTCCCTTGCGCGCCAGCAGGGTTCGCGCCACGATCGACCCGAACCAGGTCCGCGGGACGATCCGGGCGAACACCTCGACGTCGGTCTCGTCGGCGACCGGGCGAAGCCGGACACCCGTGGAGACCTCCGCGAGCGGACCGCGAGAGAACCGACGAAGGACCTGGTAGAAGCGGCCCTCGATCCACTCGAACGGGAACTCCTCGTACCGCACCCGCCGCCCGTACGAACGGGTCTCCGCCGAATAGTGCCCCTTGCGCCGCCGGTCCGGCATCGGAGCGAAGTGCACCGGTGACAGATCGATGTTGCGGTTGAGCCGATCGGTATCGGCGAGGAACGACCACAGATCCTGCTTCGGCAGCCGGATCCGGGCCGTCCTGGACAGCAGCACGGCTTTCGCCATGCAAGAACTATAGGCGTAGCCCGTGCGCCTTTCTGGTAGTTGGAACTACCAGAAAGGCGCACGGGGGCTATGCCCCTACGTCGTCGAGGGACTGGTCGCGGGTCTCGCGCATGACGAGCAGTGCCACGAACGTGAGCGCGGCGGCGATCAGCAGGTAGATGCCCACCCAGCCGACGCCGTACGACGTGGCGAGCCAGGTGGCGATGAACGGCGCGACGGCGGCACCGAGGATGCTGGCGGTGTTGTAGGCGATCCCCGAACCCGTGTAGCGCACGTTGGTCGGGAACAACTCGGGCAGAACGGCGCTCATCGGACCGAAGGTCATGCCCATCAACAACATTCCGATGGCCAGGAACACGAGCATGCGGGCGTTGCCCATGCCCTCCTGGTTCAGCATCACGCCGAACGTGAGCCCGAAGACCATGATGAACCCGGTGATGGTGAGCAGCGTGATGCGGCGACCGAAGCGGTCGGCCAGCCACCCCGACACGGGGACGGCGGCCGCGAAGAACAGGACCGCGATCAGCTGGAGGACGAGGAAGTCGGTGTAGTGGAAGCCGGCTCCGGTGCCGCCCTGGGCGGGAGTCTTGCCGGTGCCGTAACTGAGCACCCAGGTGGTCATGATGTAGAAGAGCGTGTACGTGGCGAGCATGACGAACGTGCCGATGATCAGCTGACGCCAGCTGGTCTTGAACACCTCGGCCAGCGGGGTCTTCACCTTCTCGCCCCGCGCGACGGCGCGGGCGAACACGGGCGTCTCCTCGAGCTTCAGCCGCACGTACAGGCCGATCATCACCATGATCGCGCTGAGCAGAAACGGGATACGCCAGCCCCAGGTGAGGAACGCGCCGTCCAGGTCGGGGCTGCTGTTGTCGTGGGCCAGGAACAGCGTGATGATCAGGAACAGACCGTTGGCGAGGAAGAACCCGATGGGTGCGCCGAGCTGCGGCCACATGGCGGCCCAGGCCCGCTTGCCCTTCTGCGCGGTCTCGGTCGCGAGCAACGCCGCGCCACTCCACTCACCGCCTAGTCCCAGACCCTGACAGAACCGCATCAACGCCAGCAGTGCGGGCGCGACGAGGCCGATCTGGTGGTACGTCGGCAGCAGGCCGATCACGAACGTGGCGATACCCATGGTGAGCAGTGAGCCGACGAGCGTCGTCTTGCGTCCGATGCGGTCGCCGAAGTGGCCGAACAGGATCGAGCCGAGCGGCCGGGCGACGAAGGCCAGACCGAACGTGGCGAGGGACGCCAGCAGGGCGGTGGTGCCGTTTCCCTTGGGGAAGAACAGGTGCGGGAACACCGACACGGCCGCGGTGGCATAGATGTAGAAGTCGTAGAACTCGATGGATGTTCCCACCATGCTCGCGACGACGATCCGGCTTCTGGGTACGCCGGCGACGGTGGCCCCGCCGTCCGGTTCTGGCTTCGACGTATCGACGGCACTGCTCACTCGACTTACTCCTGCACGATGCTATTTCAACTATTGGGACGAGCGTCCATTCCTTAGGAATTGAACACCTCGTGTCTTTCGCTTGGCAAATTGGATAAGCTCTTCTCGGTGCGCCGGGAAGTCTGGTCGGCAGAGCATTTGCCGTACCCGGACCACATCGAAAGCGAGCGCCCCCGGTGACCCAGCCCCTCCGCTCCGAACTCTCCCGCTACCTCCGCACCGAGACGGTCGGCGGTTCGATCCTGCTCGTCGCCGCGGCGGTCGCCCTCGTGTGGGCGAACTCCCCCGTCTCGGATTCGTACTTCGCACTGCGCGACTGGCAGATCGGCCCGGAGGCACTCCACCTGAACCTGACGGTCGGGACGTGGGCGCAGGACGGGCTCCTGGCGGTCTTCTTCTTCGTCGCCGGCCTCGAATTGAAGCGGGAAATGGTGGTGGGCGAACTCGCCGACCGCAAACGTGCCCTGCTCCCGATCATCGCGGCCTGCGGCGGTGTGGTCGTGCCCGCGATCATCGCCGCGACGATCGGCGCCGGCACGCCCGGCATGGAACGGGGCTGGGCGATCCCGGTCGCCACCGACATCGCGTTCGCACTGGGTGTGCTGGCGCTGACCGGGTCTCGCATCCCGGCCAGCGCCCGGGTGTTCCTGCTCAGCCTGGCCGTCGTCGACGACCTGCTCGCGATCGTGCTCATCGCGGTCCTGTTCACCAGCTCGATCGCCCTGCTGTGGCTGCTGGGCGCCGCCGTGTGCCTGGCCGTCTACGCGTTCGCCCAGCACCGGCGCATCACCACCCCACTGCTCTACGTTCCACTCGCACTGCTCACCTGGTTCTGCATGCACGACGCCGGAATCCACGCCACACTCGCCGGTGTCGCGCTCGGCCTCCTCACCCGGGTCCGGCGCGACCCCGGCGAGAGAGAATCCCCGGGCGCCCGCCTCGAGCACCGCATCCAGCCGCTGTCGGCGGGCGTCTGTGTCCCGCTGTTCGCCCTGTTCGCGTCCGGCGTGGCCCTGAGCAGCGAGCTCCTCGGGCAGTTGTTCACCAACCCGATCTCGCAGTCCGTGATCGCGGGGCTCCTCGTCGGCAAGACCGTCGGCATCTTCGGCATCTCCTGGCTCGCGATCCGCCTGGGTATCGCGAAGAAGCCGCGAGCACTGGGATTCCGGGACATGTTTGCCCTCTCAGTGCTCGGTGCGATCGGGTTCACCGTTAGCCTTCTCGTAGCGGATCTCGCGCTTGCGGGAATCGGTGACGGCAGCGAGGCCGAAATAGCTAAGGTCGCGGTGCTCGTGACATCGTTGACAGCGTCGCTGATCGGATCAGCGTTACTGTGGCGACGCGGTCGGGTCCATGCGGCCCGGAAGGATGACTCGGAAGTGCAAGAGCTACCTGGAGGGGTCGACAAGTGAGCATCACTCACGGCAAGGGAGACAGCCCGCGATACACGGGAGACGGGGTGCCGAACACGGTGTCGTCGATCCCGCTCACGGACGTGGACGCTCAGACACCCGGCGAGGCGAGCCTCGGCACGCTGGTCAAGCATGCGACCGCGCAGGTGTCCACCCTGGTCCGCGCCGAGGTCGAGCTCGCGAAGGCCGAGGTCACCGGTGAGGTCAAGAAGGGCCTGCAGGGCAGCCTGTTCTTCATCCTCGCGTTCACCGTGCTGCTGTTCAGCTCGTTTTTCTTCTTCTTCTTCCTCGCCGAACTCCTCGACGTGTGGATCGCCCGCTGGCTGGCGTTCCTGATCGTCTTCCTGATCATGGTCGTGGTGACGGCGGTCCTCGCGCTGCTCGGTTATCTGCGGGTACGCAAACTCCGCGCACCGGAGAAGACCATCGACTCGCTGAGGCAGGCCAAGACGGTGCTCCCGACGTCGTACTCGGACGCGGAAGCCCATCTCGCGTCGTCCAGCGGACGTCACGCGCGGTAACTCGCTCCTGTGGCACCACCCGATCCGTCTACCGTCCGTTTCGACGGCCCCTGGATTCATCGCGACATCCATGCCAACGGAATCCGCTTCCACACCGTCGAGGTCGGCGCATCCGCCCCGGATGCGCCGCTCGTCGTCCTGCTGCACGGATTCGCGGACTTCTGGTGGTCGTGGCGCCATCAGCTGACCGCGATGTCCGCGGAGGGGTACCGGGCCGTCGCCGTGGACCTGCGCGGCTACGGCGATTCCGACAAACCGCCGCGCGGCTACGACGGGTGGACGCTGGCCGGCGACATCGCCGGCCTCATCCGGGCGATGGGCTACGGCGAGGGCACCCTCGTCGGGCACGCCGACGGCGGCCTCGTCTGCTGGGCGACGGCCGTCCTCCACGCTCGCCTCGTCCGGTCGATCGCACTGGTCAGCTCGCCGCATCCGGTCGCGCTCAAGCAGGCCGTCCTCCACGACCGCTACCAGCGCAAGGCCCTGCTGCCCTCGTTCGTCTCCTGCCAGGTGCCGTGGCGTCCCGAACGTCGCCTCACCCGCGACAACGGGTCGGAGGTCGAACGGTTGATCCGCGAACGCTCCGGACCCGCCTGGACGGAGAACCCGGAGTTCGACGTCGTGATGTCACGGATGCGCTCGGCGATTCAGATTCCCGGGACCGCGCACTGCACCCTGGAGTATCAGCGGTGGGCGTTCCGCAGCCAGTTCCGCCCGGACGGCAGCCGGTTCATGGCGTCGATGGATCAGACGCTGCGGATCCCGGTCCTGCACCTCCACGGCGACCTCGACCCGTACGTCCTCGCGGACACCGTGCGCCGCAGTCACCGCTTCGCACCCACCCAGCAGATGCATACGGTCCCCGGTGTCGGCCACTACGCGCACTGGGAAGCCCCGGAGCGGGTCAACGCCGCCCTGCTGGACCTCGTCGCACCCCGCACCGTCTGACCGACGGTCAGAGGATGCACGCCCCGGTGTCCACGGCGACGGACGCCCCGGACGCCGCCTGCAGCTGACGCGATACCTCGGCGGCGGTGAGCACGAACCCGGTGTCGCTGTTGTCGACGGCGGCGCCGAAGACCACCCCGAGCACCCGGCCGTCGCTGTCGACGAGCGGTCCGCCCGAGTTCCCCTGCCGGATGGAACCGCGGACCGTGTACACCTCACGCTGGACCGTTCCCGCCCGGTAGATGTCGGGACCACTGAGGTCCAGGATCTCCCGGATCCGCGCGGCGCTGGCGGTGTACGGCCCGCCGCCCGGGTATCCGAGCACCAGGGCGTTGTCGCCGGTCCGGGCCGGCTCGGGCGCGAAGTTCAGGACGGGGGCGTCCAGTCCGGGCACCTCGAGCACCGCGACGTCGGCGGACGGGTCGAACAGCACGACCTCGGCGTCCATCGGCCCGTTCGCCGTGTCGACGACGATGCCCGCCGTTCCCGCGACCACGTGGGCGTTGGTCATCACCCGGTCGGGCGCCACGACGAATCCGGATCCCTCGAGCGCCCGCTGACAACTCGGGGCCACACCCCGGATCCGCAGCACGCTCGACTGCAGCGAGGACGCGACGGGGCTCTCCAGGACGCTGGCGTCCGGCGGGTCGACGGTCGTGATGGGGGTACGCCCGAAGGGCCCGATGACGTCGGGAAGCCCGGACGTGTCGAGCAGGGCAGTGAACTCGGTGGGCAGTTGCCGCATCCAGGCGGGCGCGATGTTGTCGACAGTTTCGAGGACGCTCGACCCGCGCACCGCCGCCGCCAGCTGAGGCTGGGACGAGGACGTGAGCGGGATCGCCAGCAGCCACGCCGCGACGAACACCGCGACGGCCTGCACGCAGGCGCCGATCACACTGTCGACGGACCGCGCGACCGGACTGTGCATACTTCCCCGCGCGGCGCGCCCGAGGACCATGCCCGCGACTTCGCCGATGATCACCAGCACCACGATCAGGGCGATACCGACCAGCACGCGACCGCGGCCCTCGTCCACGTGCACGAGCACGTGCGGGGCGATCAGGATGCCCGCCACCGCACCGAGCACGACCCCGATGAAGGCGAGCACCGACGCCACCGCACCCTGCCGCCAACCGGACGTCGCGGCGACGAAGGCGATCAGCACGATCGCCAGGTCGATCCAGTGCGAGCCCGTCATCGCTCGGCCGCCGGCCGGCCGTGACCGTGGGTCAGATGGTCGTCGTCGAGATCGTTGTCGAGTTCGGCGAGGACGGTGTCGAGGTCGCGGATGTCGTGGCGGTCCCACTCCTGTTCCCAGCCGGAGACCGCGAACAGGGCGGCCAGGATGCCGGCCGTGAAACCCCACACGAGCATGCCGTCGACGGCGAACGCGGGACCCTGGTATCCGGCCGGGTGCCGCACCTGGAACCGGTTCCGCGGATCGATCAGGGTGTGCACGGGGACCCGGGCGACACGTTCCGCCTCTGCGGGATCGACCACGCCGACCTCGCTGGGCTTCTCCCAGTACGCGAGGACAGGAGTGACGTCGAAGCCGGACGGCGGGATGAAGATCTCCTCGAGCACGGCGAGCGGGCGGACACCGGACGGGTCGAGTCCCGTCTCCTCCTGGGCCTCCCGCAGCGCGGTAGCGATGGGCCCCTCGTCGCCGGGATCGCTGGCCCCCCCGGGGAACGCCACCTGACCACTGTGCTGACGCATCGTGGACGCACGCTGGGTGAGCAGGATGTCCGCGTCGGCGGGCAGACCTCCCGACATCAGCGGGTCCGCCTCGACGGGGCCGCCGAACAACACGAGCACCGCCGCCTCACGGGTGGTCGCGCCGCGGGGTGCGCGCCGATCGAGGACGGGGTTGATCTTGTGCGGGTCGGCCGGGGTCCGGTGCACGACCCGGCGCAGCCACGGCGGAACGGCGACACCGTCCACGGAGTTCGTCATGCCGCCACCCCCAGGTTCTGTTCGACGGCGTCCGCGATCTCGTCAACGCTGCGGAACGGCTGCGGCAGAACCTTCGCCACCGTGCCGTCGGGCCGGATCAGCACCGAGACGGGCAGGACAGGCGGGGCTCCGACCGCGACGCGGACGCGCCCGTCGCCGTCCTGCACACCGGGCAGCGTGACGGAGTAGTCGACGAGCCGGGACAGCGCGCTGGACTCGTTGGGATCGGTGTGCACCGTAAGCACGGTAACCGCGTCACCCGCACGATCCGAAAACTGCTGCATATAGGGCAGCTCCTCGGCGCAGGGGCCGCACCAGTAGGCCCACAGATTCAGCAACGCCGGTTTACCACCGAGCGCGGCGGCCAGATCCACCTGGCTGCCGTCGGCCACGCATTCCAGCGTGATGCCGGACAGCACCGAACCCGGCGAAGGCTCGGACGTGGCCGTCGAGGCCGGGCACGATTCCAGACCCGCCTGCGTCCTCAGTGCCGCGAGCGCGTCGGGATCGGCGCTCACCGCCGTCGGGGTACGGCCACCCGAACCGAACCGGTCCTGGTACGACGGCACCTCCGCGTCGTCACCCCGCGGCCAGATCGCGACGACGAGAGCCACCACGACGACGAGGGCGGCCAGACTCCACCGCGCTGCGCTAGACACCCGTATCTACCCTCACCTGCCGGCCAGACGCAGCAGATGCTCCGTCTCCGGTCCACGAACCAGTTCGGCGGCGACGTCGGGGTCGATCGGGCCCAGCCCGTACGACGGACAGTCCTTGGCGAGCACACACACCCCGCAGGCGGGCTTGCGGGCGTGGCAGACGCGCCTGCCGTGGAAGATCACGCGGTGCGAGAGCAGCGTCCACTCCTTGCGCTCGATCAGGGCGCCGATCGCGTGCTCGACCTTGACCGGGTCTTCCTCCTCGGTCCACTTCCAGCGTCGGACGAGCCTGCCGAAGTGGGTGTCGACGGTGATTCCCGGCACATCGAACGCGTTGCCGAGGATCACGTTGGCCGTCTTCCGGCCGATCCCGGGCAGCGTCACGAGGTCCTTCAGATTGCCGGGGACCTCGCCGTCGAAGCGTTCCAGCAGAGCCTGCCCCAGCCCGATCAGTGAGTTCGTCTTGTTGCGGTAGAAGCCCGTGGACCGGATGTATTCCTCGAGTTCGGTGCGTTCGGCCTCCGCGTACGCCTTGGCGTCGGGATAGCGGGCGAACAGCGCCGGCGTCACCATGTTCACCCGCACGTCAGTGCACTGCGCGGAGAGGATGGTCGCGACGGCGAGGTCGAGTGGGGTGGTGAAGTCGAGCTCGCAGTAGACGTGCGGGAAGGCCTCGGCGAGCCGCCGGTTCATTCTCCGGGCGCGCCGGACGAGTCCGATCCGGGTTTCGTCCTGTTTCGCGGCCCGCGAACGGGTGCGTCCACGCACTTCGGAGCCGTCGCTGGGGGTCGCATGCACGGGAACAACTCTACGGATACCCGAGCGATCCGAATCGCCGCTGTGTCGCTTCTGAGACATTTCCAGTGTTTACTTCCCGGTATGCAAGGTCTCGCTGTGGTCCTCTTCCCAGTGCTGCTGATGCTGTTTGCGCTGGCAATGGAGCGGGTGGAGTTCAGACTCCGCCGGCTCACGGTTCGTCAGCAAGAGGTGGAAGAGTTCCTCGACCAGGCAAGTCACGACGAAGTGGCCACCCTGGCCCACGAAGGTTTCCCCCACGCATTGGCACGCTTCCATCGACGTCGCAAGGGTCGGTCGGGCTTCGAATCCGACGACGCCGCCGTCACCGAAGTGGGCTCGCGGCGCGCCAGCTGAGCGCTGGGCAGCCCCCGTATCAGCACACCGAAGGACGCATCCCCCGGTTAACTTTTGCGACTTCCGTGGTATCGGTCACTCAGACCGAGCCGTCTCAACGTAGACTTCAGAGCCGTACCTGTTGCACAGCGACACGCCGCGGATCACCGGGGCATCGTCGACATGCAGCAAATCGCGCACAATATGCATACAGACGAACAATATTCCCAAGGAGCGCACGTGGACGACGTCCTGGCAAGAGCCGGCATCTTCCAAGGAGTCGAGCCCTCAGCGGTAGCGGCGCTGACCAAGCAGCTGCAGCCTGTCGACTTCCCCCGCGGACATGTCATCTTCAACGAAGGTGAGCCCGGTGACCGCCTGTACATCATCGTTTCGGGCAAGGTGAAGATCGGCCGCCGCTCGCCGGACGGCCGTGAGAACCTGCTGACGATCATGGGCCCGTCCGACATGTTCGGTGAGCTGTCCATCTTCGACCCGGGTCCGCGTACGTCCACCGCCACGACGGTCACCGAGGTCCGCGCGGTCAGCATGGACCGCGAAGCGCTCAAGGCGTGGATCGACCACCGCCCGGAGATCGCCGAACAGCTCCTGCGGGTGCTCGCGCGCCGTCTGCGTCGCACCAACAACAACCTGGCCGACCTCATCTTCACGGACGTCCCCGGTCGTGTCGCCAAGGCGCTGCTGCAGCTCGCGCAGCGGTTCGGCACCCAGGAGGCGGGCTCGCTGCGCGTCACCCACGACCTCACGCAGGAAGAGATCGCCCAGCTCGTCGGCGCTTCCCGTGAGACCGTCAACAAGGCGCTCGCCGACTTCGCGCACCGCGGATGGCTGCGCCTCGAAGGCAAGAGCGTGCTGATCTCCGACTCCGAGCGCCTGGCACGTCGCGCGCGGTAGTCCCGGCACCTACGACTGCGGCCACCCCCTCACAGCGAGGGGGTGGCCGCAGTCGTTTCAGTGACTAGTCGAGGCTGCGCAGGTGGGCGAGCTGCACGTTGACGGACTTCTCCGCCACCGGCCACAACTTCGGGTCGACGTCGGAGTAGACGTGCTCGACCACCTCGCGGACGGTGGGGGTGCCGCCGAGTTCGCCGAGCGCGGCCCGCACCTGATCGAGTCGCTCCTCGCGATGATCGAGGTACTGCTGCGCGACGACGTTCAGTTCGGGCAGTTCGGGTCCGTGGCCGGGCATCACCCGGTGTCCGGTTCCGAGGTCCAGCAGGCGGCGCAGCGACGACAGGTAGTCGCCGAGGTCGCCGTCCGTGTCGTCGAGCACAGTGGTGCCGCGGCCGAGGATCGTGTCGCCGGTGAGGACAGTGCCCTCACCTTCCACGGTGAAGGACACCGAATCCTTCGTGTGCCCGGGCGTGGCGATCACCGTGAGGGTGAGCCCCGCGACGTCGATGGTCTCGCCGTCCACGAGGGTTTCGCCGCCGCCCCGAAGGAATTCGGGATCCACCGAACGCACGGGCGCACCGGTCAGTTCGAAGAACCGCTGCACTCCCCCGGTGTGGTCGAAATGACGGTGCGTGATCAGCGTCAGCGCGACCGGTCCGAGTGCCGCGACGCGGGCGAGATGCTCCTCGTCGGCGTCACCCGGATCGACCACCACACACTCGTCCCGGCCCGGCGCACGAAGAATCCACGTGTTGGTTCCGTCGAGCGTCATCATGCCGGGATTGTTCTCGAGCATGACCGAGACGATCGGGGTGACCTCCCGCACCTGGGCGTAGGCCGGATGGGCAAGCGTCATGGCACTACGACTCCGGCCGCACTTCGGCGATCAGTTCCACCTCGACGGGTGCGCCGAGCGGCAATTCCGCGACGCCGACGGCCGAACGCGCGTGGGCGCCCGCGTCCCCGAACACCTCACCGAGGAATTCGGAAGCGCCGTTCACAACACCGGGCTGACCGGTGAAACCCTCGGCGGACGCGACGAATCCGACGACCTTCACGATCCGCACCACCGAGTCGATGCCGACGAGCGCGTCGACCGCCGCCAGCGCGTTGAGTGCGCAGGCCCGGGCCGCGGCCTTGGCGTCTTCGTCCGACACGCCGGCGCCGAGCTTCCCCGCGACCGTCAGCTTGCCCTCGACGATCGGCAGCTGCCCCGACGTGTAGACGTAGTTGCCGGTGCGCACGGCGGGCACGTAGGCGGCCACCGGCGGAACGACGGACGGCAGCGTGATGCCGAGCTCGGCGAGGCGAGCAGACCAGTTCTGTGTCTCTGCCACGGCCGTCAGCCCTTCGGACGCTTCAGGTACGCGACGTGCTGCTCACCGGTAGGCCCGGGCAGAACCGTCACCAGTTCCCAGCCGTCGGTGCCCCACTGGTCGAGGATCTGCTTGGTCGCATGTGTGAGCAGCGGAACGGTGGCGTACTCCCAGGAAGTCAATTCACTCATGCCGGTGAGCCTATCCCCCGCACATCCCGGCTCCCAGACTTATAGGCTCGACCCGTGGTTGCATCCCCAGACCAGCTCACCCCGACGTGGCCCGAGAAGGCCGCGCAGGCCCGGCTGCACTTCGTCTCCGGAAAGGGCGGCACCGGAAAGTCCACGGTGGCCGCCGCGTTGGCTCTCGCGCTGGCCGAGGGTGGGCGTCGCGTGCTGCTGGTGGAAGTCGAGGGCCGGCAGGGGATCGCCCAGCTCTTCGACGTGCCCCCGCTGCCGCCGCAGGAGACGAAAGTCGCGGCCGCCGAGGGCGGCGGGGAGGTCATGGCGCTGGCCATCGACATCGAGACCGCGTTCCTCGAATACCTCGAGATGTTCTACAACCTCGGCTTCGCCGGCCGCGCGATGCGCAAGTTCGGCGCCATCGAGTTCGCCACCACCATCGCACCGGGGCTTCGGGACGTGCTGCTGACCGGCAAGATCAAGGAATGTGTGGTGCGCACCGACAAGTCCGGCAAGCGGGTGTACGACGCCGTCGTCGTCGACGCCCCGCCGACCGGGCGGATCGGCAACTTCCTCGACGTGACGAAGGCGATGGCCGACCTCGCGAAGGGCGGGCCGGTGCGTTCGCAGAGTGAGGGCGTGGTGCGCCTGCTGCATTCCGACGAGACCGTCGTCCACCTCGTGACACTGCTCGAGGCGCTTCCGGTGCAGGAGACCACCGACGCCGCTGAGGAACTGGTCCGCGCCGATCTGCGGCTGGGCGCCATCGTCGTCAACCGCACCAGCCCGCAGTTCCTGCCCGCCGAGACGCTGGCCGACGCCGCGAAGGGGCGCATCGACGCCGAATCGATCCGGGCCGGACTGCAGAAGAGCGGGATCACCCTCGACGAAGAGGATTTCGCCGGGTTGCTCACCGAGACGATCGAGCACGCGTCCGTCCTCGAGGCACAGGAGGAGAGCGCCGGTCAGCTCAGCGAAGTGGATGGCGCGCGACTGCATCTGCCGTCCCTCGCCGACGGTGTCGACCTGGGCGGACTGTACGAACTCGCCGAATATCTGACGGAACAGGGTGTCCGATGACCCAGACAACTGAACACGAGCGTCGCCGCACCGCCTCCGCTCTCGATGTCGCGGGGATTCTGCAGAACAAGGCGACGCGGATCGTCGTGTGTTGCGGCGCCGGTGGCGTCGGCAAGACCACCACAGCCGCATCGCTGGCACTGCGCGCGGCGGAGCAGGGGCGAAAGGTGGTCGTGCTGACCATCGACCCGGCGCGCCGGCTCGCGCAGGCGCTCGGCGTCGCGGAACTCGACAACACGCCGCAACCCGTGGAGCTCGGACCGGACGCGACGGGCGAACTGCACGCCATGATGCTCAACATGCGCCGCACGTTCGACGAGATGGTCATCGAGCACTCCACGTCGGAGAAGGCGGAGCAGATTCTCGCGAACCCGTTCTATCAGACCGTCGCCACCTCGTTTTCGGGAACGCAGGAGTACATGGCGATGGAGAAGCTGGGGCAACTCGCCTCCAGCGACAAATGGGACCTGGTGATCGTCGACACCCCGCCGTCCCGCAACGCCCTGGACTTCCTCGACGCACCCCAGCGCCTGGGCGCATTCCTCGACGGTCGCATGATCCGGTTGCTCACCGCGCCGGGTCGCGGTCTCACCCGGCTCGTCACCGGTGCGATGGGCCTGGCGCTGCGCGGCGTCTCCACCATCGTGGGTAGTCAGATGCTGTCGGACGCCTCGAGTTTCGTGCAGTCACTGGACTCGATGTTCGGCGGCTTCCGGGAAAGAGCCACGCGCACTTACGAATTGCTCCGGCAGCCGGGCACGAAATTTCTGGTGATCGCGGCCGCGGAGCCGGACGCACTGCGGGAGGCGGCGTTCTTCGTCGACCGGCTCGCAGGCGACGAGATGCCGCTCGCGGGCCTCGTCCTGAATCGGACGCACCCCACTCTCAGTTCCCTGTCGGCCGATCATGCGGTCACTGCCGCCGATCAACTCGGGGACCAAGACCCCCTCACCGCCGCTGTGCTGCGAATCCACGCCCATCGGGCGGTGATCGCCAAGCGTGAGGTCCAACTGCTGAGCCGGTTCACGGCCGCCCACCCTCGGGTGCCGATCGTCGGCGTGCCCTCGCTGCCGTTCGAGGTGTCGGACCTCGAGGCGTTGAGAGCGGTAGGTGACCAGCTCACCCGCACGAGCTGATCAGCTCGCTGCCGGAGAACCGGTCACCCGCCTGCGCCTGTCTGCGATTCCGATCCTCGAATTTCAGACAGCGGATTGGTGCTGCCGCTGAGCTTCGAAGAAGTCGGACCATGATTCCACCTCGGGGTGCTGCTTGAGCAACGCCCGGCGCTGACGTTCCGTCATGCCACCCCACACGCCGAACTCGACACGATTGTCGAGAGCATCGGCTCCGCACTGCATCAATACCGGGCAATGCCGGCAAATGGTTGCGGCCTTGCGCTGTGCTGCGCCGCGTACAAAAAGTTGGTCGGGATCGACTTCCCGGCAACGAGCCTGGGTGACCCAGGCGATTCGCGCTTCTGCTTGCTCGACGTCCAGACGGCTGGTTGGGGTGGTCATGTGCATTCGTTTCCCCTCTTCGAGTCTGCACCCCCCGGCACCTAGCACGCCGAGGCTGCACCACATAAGCGATGGGGTGTTATCTCCATCACACTGTTCCAACAATTTAGGTAAAGAAACCGCAACGCGCAAGACGAAGAACACGCTTTTTTGGTACGCCCGTCCATACCCCGTGCTCAGGGCATTTTCCTGGCCGAATTCCGCGCCCAACCAGCGCACCCGCAGACCCCACGTACTCTGTAGATCGTGTCGATTGCAAAAACAGTGGGGAAGCTCGCGGGATCCTCCGCCTTGGCAGGAGTGCTCCTCGCCGGCGTGATGTTTCCGCTCGCCGGCGGGTTCGGTTACGCCTCCAACAGGGCGGCTGACACCGTCGACAACGTCTCCGCGGAACTGGTCGAAGGAACGGTTCCCGCGGTCTCGACGATGGTGGACTCGGCGGGCAATCCCATCGCGTGGCTGTACGACCAGCGGCGCTTCGAAGTGCCCAGCGAAAAGATCTCCAACGAGATGAAGCTCGCCATCGTCTCCGTCGAGGACCGCCGGTTCCCCGAGCACAAGGGCGTCGACTGGCAGGGCACGATGCGCGCCTTCCTGACCAACACCACGAGCGGTGAGGTGCAGCAGGGCGCGTCCACCCTCGACCAGCAGTATGTGAAGAACTACCAGCTGCTCGTCGTGGCCAAGACCGACGCCGAACGCCGGGCGGCGATCGAGACGACGCCCGCCCGCAAGATCCGCGAGATCCGGATGGCGCTGACCCTCGACAAGGAACTCACCAAGGACGAGATCCTCACCCGCTACCTCAACCTGGTTCCGTTCGGCAACGCCTCGTTCGGCATCCAGGACGCCGCACAGACCTACTTCGGCATCGACGCGTCCGAACTGAACACGCAGCAGTCCGCGATGCTCGCGGGCATGGTGCAGTCGAGTTCGGCTCTGAACCCGTACACGAATCCCGATGGCGTCCTCGAACGACGCAACGTGGTTCTCGACACGATGATCTCGAACATTCCCGAGCGCGCCGCCGAACTCCGGCAGCTCAAGGAGACGCCCCTCGGCGTGCTGCCCGAGCCCAACCGGCTGCCCCGCGGGTGCATCGCGGCCGGCGACCGCGGCTTCTTCTGCGACTACGCCCTGCAGTACCTGGCCAACGCCGGCATCAGCCGCGAGCAGATCGACAAGGGCGGCTACCTGATCAAGACGACGCTCGACCCCGCGGTCCAGGCGTCGACGAAGGCGGCACTCAGCGCGAACGCCAGCCCGGGGCTCGACGGCATCGCGAACGTCATGAACGTGGTCCAGCCCGGCCAGGATTCGCACCGGATCCTCGCGATGGGCAGCAGCCGCACCTACGGCCTCGACGCGAACGCCAACGAGACCGTGCAGGCGCAGCCGTACTCACTGGCCGGTCACGGCGCCGGGTCGATCTTCAAGATCTTCACGACGGCCGCCGCGATGGAGAAGGGTCTCGGCACGAACGCCATCCTGGACGTGCCCGGGCGGTTCGAGGCCCGGGGCATGGGTAGCGGTGGTGCACGAGGCTGCCCCGCGTCCACGTACTGCGTCGAGAACGCAGGCAAGTACCCGGCGGCACTGTCGGTGACGGACGCCCTGGCGCAGTCGCCCAACACCGCGTTCGTCAAGCTGATCCAGGCGACCGGCGTCGCCCCCACCGTCGACATGGCGGTGCGGCTGGGTCTGCGCTCGTACGCCCAGCCCGGCACGTCGGGATTCGACGACCGCAGCATGGCCGACTTCCAGAAGGATCAGAACCTGGGTTCGTTCACCCTCGGTCCCACGTGGATCAATCCGCTGGAACTGTCGAATGTCGCGGCGACGCTCGCCTCGCACGGCAAGTGGTGCCCGCCCACCCCCATCGATTCGGTGTTCGACCGTGAAGGCAAGCCCGTCTCGGTCACCCAGCAAGCCTGCGAGCAGGTGGTCGAACCCGGCCTCGCGGACACGCTCACCAACGCCATGAGCAAGGACGACAAGCCCGGTGGCACGTCCGCCGGGGCGGCGGGCAGCGTCGGCTGGACGCTGCCGATGGCAGGCAAGACGGGTACCACGGAATCCCACATGTCCTCGGGCTTCCTCGGATTCACCAACAACTTCGCCGCCGCCGTGTACGTGTTCGGCGACTCGCCGACGCCGGGTGAGATCTGTTCGGCCCCGCTGCGGCCGTGTGGCGACGGCAACCTGTTCGGTGGAAACGAACCGGCGCGGACCTGGTACGCGGCGATGAACCCCATCGCCAACAACTTCGGGCCGACGACGCTGCCGCCGGTCGACCAGAAATACGCGCGCGGTTCGCAGAACGGTCAGGTTCCGGACGTCACCGGACTGAGCCAGTCGGCCGCGACGTCCCGTCTGCAGGGTGCGGGGTTCACCGTGAACGCGGTCACCACCGAGTCGCAGGCGGCCAAGGGGACGGTCACGAGCGCATCGCCGTCCGGTTCGGCCATTCCGGGGTCGACCATCACGATCTACGTCAGCGACGGATCGGTGAAGGCCGCTCCTCCGCAGGCGCCGGCTCAGGGGATCCCCGTTCCGCCCATCCAGCTGCCCGGCCTGCCGCCGATCCAGCTGCCGCCGATACCCCGCTAACCATCGGTGAGTGGGAAAGTGTGGCGACGCACGCTTTCCCACTCACCCCGGGAAGTCAGAGGCGGGACTTCACCGCGTGCGAGAGCCGCGAACCGTCGGCCTTGCCGCCCGCGAGTGCGCCGGCGGCCTTCATGACCTGCCCCATCTGACGCATGCCGGGACGCTCACCGATCTCCTCGGCCACCTGGGCGATCGCGGTGTCCACGACGTCGACCAGTTCCGCGTCGGTCAGCGGCGTCGGGAGGTACTCGTCGATGATCTGCGCCTCGGCCCGCTCCTGCGCTGCCAGCTCACCTCGACCGTTCTCGGTGTAGATCTCGGCGGACTCGCCGCGCTTCTTCGACTCCTTCGCGAGGACCTTCAGCACCTCGTCGTCGGTGAGCTCGCGGGCTTCCTTGCCGGAGACCTCTTCGGTCTGCACGGCGGCCATCAGCATGCGGATGGTGGCGGTGCGCAGCGAATCCTTGGCCTTCATGGCGGCCGTCATGTCGGAGCGCAGTCTTGCTTTCAGTGAATCTGGCATGGGCGAAACGCTACGCGCCCCGATTCGTCCACTGCATCTCGATTGCGCTCATCAGTATCCTGGAAGAGTGTCTGACGAGTTCCGTGCCAACCTGACCCGCGCCGCCCTGGGTACGGCGGGTGCCGCCGCCCTCGGCATCGGCTACGCCTCGCTCATCGAGCGCAATGCGTTCGCGCTGCGCGAGGTCACTATGCCGGTACTCGAACCCGGGTCGTCGACGCTCCGTGTGCTGCACATCAGCGACCTGCACATGATGCCCGGACAGCGGCTGAAACAGAACTGGCTGCGGGAGCTGGACAACCTCGACCCCGACCTCGTCGTGAACACCGGCGACAACCTGTCGCACCAGCGGGCGGTGCCCGCAGTGGTCCAGGCGCTGGGGAATCTGCTCGCCCGCCCCGGACTGTTCGTCTTCGGCAGCAACGACTACTTCGCGCCCAAGCCGAAGAACCCGCTCGAGTACTTCCGCAAGGAACACAAGCGCGTCCTCGGCGAGCCGCTGCCGTGGGGCGACCTGCGGGCCGCGTTCACCGAGCGCGGCTGGTTCGACGTCACGCACGTCCGCCGCGACCTCGAGGTGTCGGGTGTCCGGATCGCGTCGGCCGGAGTCGACGATCCGCACCTCAAGCGCGACCGGTACGACACGATCGCCGGTCCGCCCAATCCGCTGGCCGATCTCCGGCTGGGCATCACCCACTCGCCCGAACCGCGGGTGCTCGACCGGTTCGCGGACGACGGCTACGACCTCGTGCTGGCGGGCCACACGCACGGCGGTCAGCTGTGCCTGCCGTTCTACGGCGCGCTGGTCACCAACTGCGACATCGACCGTTCACGGGTGAAGGGTCCGTCCAGGTGGGGTGCACACACCCAGCTGCACGTGTCCGCGGGAATCGGGACGTCGCCGTGGGCGCCCGCCCGCTTCTGCTGCCGCCCCGAGGCGACGCTCCTGACGTTGGTTCCGGCTCAGCGCGGCGGCTCGGACGCCGACGCCGCGCGGGGTCGCGCCGAGTCGTCCGAGAGCACCGTTATACGCAACTGACCAGGGGATTTAATGGTGACTGGTTGGGTAATGTAAGCTAGCCGAGGTTCAACACGGGGTGTGGCGCAGCTTGGTAGCGCGCTTCGTTCGGGACGAAGAGGTCGTGGGTTCAAATCCCGCCACCCCGACAGTGTGAGACACCGAGAAGAGGCCTTGACCGGTTCGCCGGCCAGGGCCTCTTCTGCGTGGTGAGGGTGTTTCCGTTTGCGGCGACCCCGCGACCATCGGTCCGAAACCTCAGGCTAGCCTCACCTCATGTCTTCGAGGCTCTACGTACGCGCCGGGCTGGTCGCCCTGGCCACCGTCTTTCTCGCCGCCTGCGGCACCACCGACACCGGGTCGTCCGCCGGCAACGCCGACGTCGCAACCGGCGGCCGCCAGTTCGCCACGGCGGACGCCGAGACCGCCAAGCTCGGCACCGACGCCGAACCGGGCGTCTTTCCTCGGACCATCACCCACGCCCTCGGCGAGACCGTCATCGAGAAGAAGCCCGAACGGGTGATCGTCCTCGACGGCGGTGAGCTGGACGACGTGCTCTCCCTGGGAATCACACCCGTCGGACTGGCCAGCCCGGAGAGCGCCGCCGGTCAGCCGTCCTACCTCGCCGACAAGCTGGCCGGGGTGCCGGACGTCGGGACCACCAACAACCTGAACCTCGAGGCGATCTCCGCTCTGCAGCCCGATCTGATCCTGGGCAGCAAGCTGCGGGCCGACAAGCTGTACCCGCAGCTGTCGTCCATCGCGCCGACCGTGTTCGGCATCCGCCCCGGTTTCCCGTGGAAGGAGAACTTCCTGCTGGTCGCCGACGCCCTCGGTGAGGAGACCAAGGCGGAGGAGGTGCTCAACGCCTATCAGACCCGCGCCGACGAGGTCCGGGAGTCCATCACGGGCGAGCCGACGATCTCGCTGGTCCGGTTCATGTCCGGCAAGATCCGCCTGTACGGCAACCTGTCGTTCATCGGCGTCATCCTGAGGGACGTCGGACTTCCGCGTCCGACGGTGCAGAACGTCGACGAACTTGCCGTCGAGGTGAGCCAGGAGACGATCGGTGAGGCGAACGCCGACCGGATCTTCTACTCCAGCTACGGCGCGCCCGAGACCACCGACGAGTCGACCGTGGTCGGCGGTCCGCTGTGGAATCAGATGCAGGCGGTGAAGGACGGCAAGGCCGTGCCCGTGAGCGACGAGACCTGGTTCCTCGCGCTGGGGCCCACCGGGGCGATGATCGTCCTCGACGATCTCGAGAACATGCTCGCGGCCTGAGTCACTGCGGGGCGGGCATGAACGCGTCGTAGATTGCCTGCGGCGCACCGTCGATGGCCCAGATGACCATGAGTCCGACGGCCACCGTGAGGGCGGGCCCGAGCACGACCTTCTCGAAGGGCCCGCCTGCCCGGATGGACAGGAACGACGGGAGCCGGAACTCCCACCACCGTTCCTTCCCGAGCGTGAGGAACGGCGCGAGGAAGGGGACGCCCTCCTTGGTGATGGCGTCCCCGAGGCAGTGGGTGGCGCAGCCGAGGGCCACCGCGACTCCGAGTCCGGTGGAACCGGCCTCGGTGGGATACGACTGCCAGGTGAGCGCGGACAGCACCGCCGCGACCGCCGAAACCGCCAGCCAGCCTTTTTCTTTGGCCAGCTCTCCGGCCAGCCCGCGGAGCGCGAGCCCGAGGCAGACGAACAGCGTCGCGATGATGGCGGGCTTGCCGAACTGGACGACCAGCGCGGACACCCCGGCCCCGATACCCACGGCAAACAGGGCCGTGTGGGTGAGCGTGCGGTGCCCGCCCCGCCGCTTGCCGTCGCGTTTGCCTTTGGTGACGGTGTAGAACCCCAGCGACACCGCATCGACGCCCTTCGCGACGACGTTGCTGACCGGACCGAACGAGCGCGAGACCGTGGACTGGCTCGTGTCCAGGTCCGGGAGAAGCGCCGCTCCGGCGCACACCGCCGCGAACGTGAAGGTCTCGGCGGTCGAGGTGGGCCCACCCCAGTCGAGAGGCAGCAGATCTGCCACCGCCAGACCGACAGCCGCACCGGACATTGCATGGGTGGGACCCATCACCATGGAAGACAGCACCTTTCGACCCCGACTCGGGACACGGTCATCCGAGCCGGTGTCCTGACACCGCCCAACCTAGCAACAACATCCGACACACCCGTCACACCCCTGTGAGTACTTCTCAACCACGGGCGGTTGAGAAGTACTCACGGGCGCGAAGCGCAGTAGCGTCCGTCCCCGCTCGAGGTGGATGATGGAAGTGCACTGCGTGCAGTCGGGCGGAGGAGGGTCGTCGTGGAAACTGTGATCGTGTTCGTTCTCGCCGTACTGATCTATTGGTGGGGCCTGCTCTGAGCCTGCCCCACCAACGACATCAGTTCTGGCTCTGCCCTTCCCGGACACCGATTTCCACTCGCTTGCCCAGGTCGGGGTCGACGCTCTTCCAGTAGTCGAAGACCCGCAGCAGAACCGGTTCGCTGACACCGCCGAGCGCGTGGCCGACGATGTTGTTCACCAGGCGGTCGCGTTCGTCGTCGCTCAGGACCTCGCGGACGAGCGTGCCCGCCTGCGTGAAATCGCTGTCTTCGGCGTGCTCGATGTAGCCGGCTCGCACGGACTCGCCGTCGAACGCCCACAGGCCCTCGTCGCCGGCGAGCGACGCGTCGGCGTGCGGGCCGCCATACGAGTTCGGCGCGTACACCGGGGTCTCGGGCGAATTGGTGGCGTACCGCATCGCACCGTCCTGCGAGTACGAGTTCACCTGGTTCTTCGGCGCGTTGACCGGCAGCTGCGCGTAGTTGGCGCCGATGCGGTACCGGTGCGCGTCCGCGTAGGAGAAGACCCGCCCCAGCAGCATCTTGTCGGGCGAGAAGCCGATTCCCGGAACGACATTCGACGGCTCGAACGAGGCCTGCTCGATCTGAGCGAAGAAGTTGTCGGGGTTACGGTTGAGGGTCCACTTGCCGACCTCGATCAGCGGGTAGTCCTTCTGCGACCACACCTTGGTGAGGTCGAACGGGTTGAACCGGTACCCCTCGGCCTCGTCGACGGGCATGACCTGAACCTTCAGCGTCCAGCTGGGGAACTCGCCGCGGGCGATCGAGTCGTACAGGTCGGCGCGGTGATGATCGGGGTCGTTGCCGGCGAGGGTGTCGGCCTCGTCCTGCGTGAGGAACTCGATGCCCTGATCGGTCTTGAAGTGGTACTTGACCCAGAACCGCTCGCCGTCGGCGTTGACCCACTGGTACGTGTGCGAGCCGAAACCGTCCATGTGACGCCACGTCTTCGGGATTCCGCGGTCACCCATCAGCCAGGTCACCTGGTGCGCGGACTCGGGCCGCAGCGTCCAGAAGTCCCACTGCATGTTGTGGTCGCGCAGACCGGATCCCGGCAGTCGCTTCTGCGAGTGGATGAAGTCGGGAAACTTGATCGGGTCCTTGATGAAGAAGACGGGCGTGTTGTTGCCGACGAGGTCGTAGTTGCCGTCCTCGGTGTAGAACTTGACGGCGAATCCGCGCGGGTCACGCCAGGTGTCGGGGCTGCCCTGCTCGCCGGCGACGGTGGAGAAGCGCACCAGCGACTCGGTCCTGGCGCCGGGCTGGAACAGCTTTGCCTTCGTGTAGCGGCTCACGTCGTGGGTGACGACCAGTTCGCCGAACGCACCGCCGCCCTTGGCGTGGACGACGCGCTCCGGGACACGCTCACGATTGAACTGGGCGAGCTTCTCGATCAGGTAGTGGTCGTGCAGCAGGATGGGGCCCTGCGTGCCCGCCGTGAGGGATTCGTTGTCGCTGGCGACGGGAATTCCGAAGTTGTTGGTGGTGGCGCGCTGTGTTTCAGGCATGGCAAAGCCTCCAAGTTGCATCGGGTGAGGGTGTAGCGGTGGGGACGGACGGGGTCAGGACAGGGCTGCTGCCGACCCGGTGCCGCTCTGCGCGCCGGTCTGGCACTGCGAGCAGAGCCCCCAGAAGACGACCTCGGCCTCGTCGATCTCGAAACCGTGGGCCTGCGAAGGGTCGAGGCACGGAGCCTCACCGACGGCGCAGTCCACGTCCACGACGGTCCCGCAGCTGCGGCACACGAGGTGGTGGTGGTTGTCTCCGGTACGGGTTTCGAACCTCGCGGGCGATCCCGCGGGCTCGATACGTCTGAGCAGGCCGGCGGCGGTGCACGCCTTGAGGACGTCGTATACCGCCTGGGTGGAGACCGATCCCAGCTCTTCACGAACTACGGCCGCAATGTCGTCGACGTCGGAATGCGGCCGTACGGCAACCGCATTCAACACTGCAACACGTGGCGCAGTGACACGCAGGCCCACCTCGCGCAGCTGCGCTTTGGGATCCGTGTCGTGTCGCATGTGTTCCAGTATCGCGCCTTTTTGGAATTAGTCAAGAAAAGGATGTGTCGAAAATTCTTGACATGTCGGAAATCTCCGACATAAAGTCGCGGCGTGCCCGACGACGACGTCTTCATCGCCCTCGCCAACCCCGTGCGACGGCGCCTGCTGGAAATCCTGGTGGACGGCCCCCTCACCGCCGGAGACCTCGCCGGCCGGTTCGACCTCAGCCGGCCCGCGGTGGCAGAGCACCTACAGGTCCTGCGCCGGGCCGGACTCGTCCGCGACGAACCGTCCGGACGGCAACGGCACTACCACCTGACCGCCGAGCCGCTCGCCGACGTCGGCGACTGGCTGCACCCGTTCGAGCGGTTCTGGCGTGGCCGCTTGCGCACACTCGCCGACTTCCTCGAGGAGGACTCGTGACCGACCGCACCACCACCAAGATCTCCGTCGACCAGTTCATCGCCGCGCCGCCCGCCAAGGTGTGGCGCGCCCTCACCGAGCCGGAACTGCTCGCCCGCTGGTGGGCCGCGGGCGACATCGCCGCCACGGTCGGGCATCGGTTCCACCTCGAGATGCCCGGCTGGGGCGCCGTTCCCTGCGAGGTGGTCGAGGTCGAACCCGAGCGGCGCTTCGTCTACACGTTCACCGAGAACTGGACGCTGGTCTGGCGCCTCGTTCCCGAGGGTGCGGGCACCCGCCTGTTCCTCGACCACTCCGGCTTCGACCTCGACGACAAGCGCAGCCGCGACGCGTTCGAGCGGATGGGTCCGGGCTGGCGCGACACCGTGCTGCCCCGTCTCGCCGGCGTGGTCGCGGACATCGGACCACTACCCGCTTGATCGGGTCAGCGGAGTTGCGCGGGTCCTGTGGTCATCCGGCCGTCCGTGATCACGATGCCGTGGTGTGTGCCGGGCGTCAGCCAGTCACCGAGGGTGGGACCTTCGGCCGCCACGTCCACGCGGGCATATCGGAAATGGCCCCGCAGTCGTGCGGATGCCGTCACGAGGCCCCGGTCGCCGGGTTGCGCGAACCCCAGCGCTCCGGCGATCGGTAGTCGCGGGCCGCGCGGCCGAGTGTTCGTGGTGACGCGCCACGCCTCGGACGACGCCTCGAAGTCGCCGTGCACGTCGCCGTCGAACTCGGCCGGCACCTTCGGCAGGCTCCAGTGCACCCGTCCGCCGTGTACGGAGGGTTCCGAATCCACGGCGATGAACGGGACCGCCATGCGGGGCAGGACGCCGATGCGACGACCGGGCGCGCGGAGCACCGGACTAGCGAGGATTTCCCGGTAGGGGCCGACCGGCGAGTCCAGGTAGTCGACCATCATCGCCAGGGTCAACGGCACGGTGGCGCCGTCGGGTCCGAGCGCGCGGGCAGCCGCAGTGCTGCGGTGCCACCACAGCGTCGCGCGGACTCCCGCCGGCCACGGGGGCGGCGCGCTCTCGGGCCAGTCGGTGCGCTGGGTGGTCGATTCAGGCACGCTCCACATCGACTGTCTCCTTTCGGGTTGCGACCGTCAGCGGGAGCCGCAGCGCACCCGGCGCATCGGCGGGCACCACCGGACTCCGGGGCGGCGACGGTTCGATACGTACGTATGGCTTGCCTGGTTCGGGCCGGGCATCGACCTCACCCTTGTTTGGCCACAACGCGAATGCACGCTCGGCCTGGGCGGTGATGGTCAGCGACGGGTTGACCCCGAGATTCGCGCTCACCACGGAACCGTCCGCCACGTGCAGGCCGTCGTGTCCGTACGCCCGCAGGTAGGGGTCGACGACACCGGTGTCCGGGGAGTCCCCGATGGTGCAACCCCCGAGGAAATGCGCGGTCATCGGAATGTTCACGACGTCGGCGAACGAACCGCCGGGGTCTCCCCCGATCCGCTCGGCCACCTTGCGGATGGCCGTGTGACCCTGCGGGATCCATTCGGGCGGTGGATCTCCGGGTCCGGGCCGGCTGGTCACCGCGCGGCCGAGGCGGCCTTTCCCCTTGGTCAGTTCGAGCGAATTGTCGTCGGTCTGCATGACGAGCGCGATCACGGTGCGCTCCGACCAGTGCCGTACCGAGAGGCTGCGCACGAACGCCCCGGGGCGACGCAACGCGACGCCCACCGTTTTCAGCAGCCGCGGCGTTCTGCCGCCGCCGTCGCTGAGGACCGTCTGCAACAGTCCGATCGCGTTGCTGCCCTTGCCGTACCGGACGGGTTCGATGTGGGTGTGATCGTCCGGGTGGAACGAGGACGTGATGGCCACACCCTTCGTGAAGTCGGTGGCGCGGTTCTTCGCCGTGGCCGCGAGGACCGCTTCGGAGTTGGTGCGCACCACCGATCCCAGCCGCGGCGACAACCGCGGCAGCGCACCGGATTCCTTCATCGCCAGCAGCAGCCGGGCGGTGCCGTACGTGCCCGCGGCGACCACCACTTGGTCGGCGGTGAACGTGTGCTCCCGCTTGCGGATTCCGTCGGTGCGGCGGGTCCGCAGCTCGTAGCCGCCGCCCGCCCGGGGGTGCAACGCCTTCACTGTCGTCAGCGGATGTACCAGGGCGCCCGCCTTCTCGGCGAGGTGGAGGTAATTCTTGACGAGCGTGTTCTTCGCGCCCACCCGGCAACCCGTCATGCAACTGCCGCACTCGGTGCACCCCGTGCGCTCGGGTCCCACTCCGCCGAAGAACGGATCGGCCACCCGCGACCCCGGTTCGCCGAAGAAGACGCCCACCGGTGTGGACGTGAACGTCTCACCGGCGCCCATCTCCTCGGCCACCTCGCGCATGACGGCGTCGGCGGGGGTGAACGACGGATTGGTCGTCACGCCCAGCATCCGTTTCGCCTGCTCGTAATACGGGGCCAGCTCCGACTGCCAGTCGGTGATGTGCGCCCACTGCTTGTCCTCGAAGAAGCGGCGCGGCGGCTGGTAGAGGGTGTTCGCGTAGTTCAGCGATCCGCCCCCGACGCCCGCCCCGGCCATGACCAGGACGTCGGGGAGGAGGTGGATCCGTTGCACGCCGTAGCAACCCAGCCACGGCGCCCACAGGTAGCGCCGCAGCCGCCAGCTCGTCTCGGGCAGCTCGTCGTCGGCGAAACGTCTGCCCGCTTCGAGAACACCGACCCGGTAGCCCTTCTCGGTGAGCCGGAGCGCCGCGACGCTGCCACCGAAACCGGAGCCGACCACGATCACGTCGTAGTGCGTCACGCGACGGTCTCCTTCGCGGCCCTGCGTCGTGAGACGTAGTTCTCCTGGTCGAAGCGCTGCAGCTGGGAGCGGAACTTCCAGGTGAAGGTCGGCCACTGGACGGAGTTCCGTCCCTCGGAGTCGTAGTACCAGCTCGAGCAGCCGCCCTTGTTCCAGACGGTGGACTGCAGGTCGGACTGGATGCGGGTGTTGTACCGGCGCTGCGCCTCCTCGGTGACCTCGAAGGCGGTGATGCCGCTGTGGTGCATCGTGTTCAATGCGTCGGCGATGTACGCGGACTGCGATTCGAGCATGTAGACGATGGAGCTGTGCCCGAGGTTGGTGTTGGGACCGTACATCAGGAACAGGTTGGGGAACCCGGCGACGGTGGTCCCCTTGTACGCGCTCGGGCTCCCGTCCCAGTGCTCGGCGAGCGTGCGGCCGTTCGCACCGCGCAACGCCTGCGCCACAGGAGGTTCCGTCGGCGTGAAGCCGGTCGCGAAGATGATGGTGTCGACCTTGTGCACGCCCCCCACCGCGTCGACCACGCCGTCCGGCGTGACCCCGGCGAGTCCCGCGTCTACGAGCGTGACGTCGGGACGGTCGAGGGTCCGGAGCCAGTCGTTCGACAGCAGCATCCGCTTGCAGCCGATCGTGAAGTTCGGCGTGAGCTTGCGGCGCAGTTCGGGATCGCGCACCTGCCTGCGCAGGTGCACCTTGGCGACCATTTCGAACACCGGCAGCAGCCCGGTCGCGTGCGCGAGCACACCACCCAGGGCCTCGCGGAAGCTGTACACGGACCCACGGACAGCTTTCTGCACCAACGGCAGTCGCCGGTAGATGCCCTTCTCGGAGCCGGACAGTTCGCGGTCGAGGCGCGGGATCACCCAGGCGGGCGTGCGCTGGAACACGGTGAGATGCTCGGCCGCCGGCGCGATCTCCGGGACGAACTGCACCGCAGACGCACCGGTGCCGATCACGGCCACGCGCTCACCGGTGAGGTCGTGGTCGTGGTTCCACGTCGCCGAATGGAACGTGGTGCCGCCGAACGTCTCCAGCCCCGGCATGTCCGGGACGCTGGGCGTCGACAGCGCACCGGTAGCGGCCACCACGACATCGGCGGTCAGCGTTCCGCGGCTCGTCCGGACGGTCCAGATGGTCTCGCCATCGTCCCAGTGCGCTTCCTGCAGTTCACAATCGGTCACCACCCGGGACCGGACACCGGTGTCGGCCGCGACCTTCTTCAGGTAACGGTGGATCTCGGGTTGGCGGGCGAACGTGTGACTCCAGTCGGCGCTCGGCGCGAACGAATACGAGTACAGCGACGTCGGGACGTCGCACGCACACCCGGGGTAGGTGTTGTCTCGCCACGTGCCGCCGACGTCGTCGCCGCGCTCGATGATCAGGACGTCGGCCTGCGGCTGCGTCTGCAGGATGCGCGCCGCCAGTCCCATACCGGCGAAACCTGCCCCCACGATGAGGGTGTGTACGTGCTGCGGAAGATTCACGACTTCTCCACCTTCGATTCCCACACGGGCAACAGCCGCGCGCGTAGTGACTGTTCGGCCTCGGGGGTGCGGAACAGTGCCGACACCGCCAGACCGCGAACCAATTCAATAGTGAGCTCGATGGCGTCGGCGTCGAACCGATCGCCGAACACCGCCGCCGACCCGCGGCGCAGAGCGTCGTTGACCTTCCGCTCGAGCGGAACCGTCGCCTCGTACAGCGCCGGGTCGGTGCGGGCGGCCACCCACAGCTCGAGGGCCGCATAGAACAGCGGGCCGGAGAAGGCGCCGGCGAGCACTTCGACGCCCCGACCTGCATCCACTTCGGCGGCGAGGATCTCCTGCAGCCGCTTGTCCACGAGATGTTCCACGGCGGCCACCACCAGCGACTCCTTGGTCGGGAAATGGTGCAGCTGCGCGCCGCGCGACACCCCCGCCCGACGGGCGATGCCCTGCGTGGTGGTGCGGGCGTACCCGAGCTCGACCAGGGAGTCGACGGCCGCGTCGAGCAGCTTCGTGCGCATCGCCGCGGTCCGCTCGGCCTGCGTGCGGGCCGGCTTGACTACTTCTGTGTCAGGTGTCACACCCAGCACTGTAGGCGGAAAAAAGAAAACAGTCCAGACTGCTTGTAAGTTTGCGCTACGCGCCCGTGAGTACTTATTAACGTCCGGCGGTTAATAAGTACTCACGGGCCTAGGGCACCAGGCGGTACCGCAGCATCATGTCGTGGTCCTCGTGGTCGAGCATGTGGCAGTGCCACACGTAGCCCTGAAGGGGATGCGACGACTGCTCCATGTGGCCGTGTCCGCCTTCGGAGTGGTCCATCGTGTGCGCCGACATCCCGAACGTGGCGTCCGGGTCGAAGCCGAGTTCGTCGGCGGTCGGGAACCGGACGACGATCCGGGTGATCGAGTTCGCGTCCGCGATCACCGTGTCCTTGAACCCCGACTCCCACACCTGGGGCGCCAGGTTCGGCCCGAGCACGAACGGGTCCGCCGACGGCGTCCACCGCATCCCGACCGCGGGCACCGGGACCGCCTGCATCAGGGCGTTCGTGTCGATCGCCTGCCGTCCGATCACCCGGAACGTCACCAGATGCAGGTGGATCGGATGCGGTTCGGGCGTGACGTTGACGATGTTCCACTGCTCGACCGTCCCCTGCCGGGGCATCTCGATGTCGTCGGTCGTGTAACGCAGGTTGTTCAGCGACATCAGCGGCGACGGCTGACCGAGACCCTGCGCGAGCTGCATCACCGACACGTTGCGCACCACCGACGGCCGCGCGACGGGCGGGAGGACGGCGAGACCACGGCTTGCGCCCCGCAAAGTCTCCGGCACGCCACCGGTGAACCCGGCGGCGGTCCCCACCCGGAACCGGCAGAACCGCGGCATGATCTGCACCCCGCGCTGCGCGACCTGCGCCGGAATCGGCTCGTCGTTACGCAGTTCCACCGTCGTGCCGGGTGCGAGGGTCCCGAAGTCGACGAGGAGGTCCACCCGCTCGCCGGGTCCGAGCCGGACGTGGTCGGTGGCGACCGGCGCGTCGAGCAACCCGCCCTCGGCGCCGATCACCCAGAACCTCATCCGGTTCTCGAAGAACAGATTCCACACGCTGAACGATGCGGCGTTCACCATCCGCAGGCGGTACAGGCCCCGTGCCACCGACATTTCCGGCCACACCTTGCCGTTCACCACCCCCACGTCACCAGGTGTGGCGGCCTCCCAGCTGCCCTGCGGATTCAGCGGGTTGGACCGGACACTCTGCCGTCCGTCGTCGGTGAAGTTCTTGTCCTGCAACACCAGCGGAAGTTCGAACTGCCCCGAGGGCAGACCGAGCGGGTTGCCGGTCCCACCGGTGTCGTACTCGTCGCGCAGCAGGTACATGCCTGCCAGCCCGGCGTAGATGTTGAGCCGGGTGACGCCCATCGCGTGGTCGTGATACCAGAGCGCGCAGGCCTCCTGCCGGTTCGGGAACTCGTGCACCATCCCCTGCCCGGGCCGCATCGTGTCCTCGGGGTGTCCGTCGAACTCGGGGGGCGTCCGTCCGCCGTGCAGGTGCAGCGACGTCGGCACCTGGGTGCGGTCCTGCTCGCTCACGCCGTGGATCCGCGTGTCGACGTCGGCGGCGAGGGGGTTGCTCGCGATGTCGTTGCGGTAGGTCAGTGAGGTCCGTTCACCGACGTGGGCTTCGATCGTCGGGCCCAGGTAGTCCATGCCGCCGTAGCCGAGCGCCGGGGACGCCGGCAGGTCGGGATGGAACACGTGCGTCGTGCTGTTCGCGTGCACCTCGACGGAGCTCCCACCCATCATCGGCAACGGCGGCAACTGTTCCCGGAACGGCTGGAGCGGCGGCGAGGAGAAGACGAACGGCCGCAGCGGATCGATCCCGAACGGGTACGCGCTCGCCGATCCCACCCCGACCGCCCCCAGCCCGGCCGTCAGCGCCAGTCCACGAACGAACGACCTACGCGGAATCCGTCCATCCATTCGGAGGAGCCCCCTGCACGGTGAGAACAGCATTGCGAATCGAGTAGCCGACGGTACCGCAACCGTTGCCCCTCTCACCGGGTTTACGGGACGTCCCTTCGCACGGCGGCCGTCGTCGTGCCAGTCTGACCCCATGACTGGTGCAGCTCCGAAGAACATGGCGTGGATCCCCGGGGGCACCTTCTGGATGGGTTCGGAGGACTTCTACCCCGAGGAACGGCCCGTCCACCAGGTGACCGTCGACGGGTTCTGGATGGACACGCACCAGGTCACCGTCGCAGAGTTCCGGCGATTCGTGAAGGACACCGGCCACGTCACGACCGCCGAGATCGCCCCCGACCCCGCGCAGTACCCGGGCGCGGATCCGGCTCTGCTCGTGCCCGGTTCGCTGGTGTTCACCCCGACACCGGGGCCCGTCCCGCTCGACGACTACACCCGCTGGTGGTCGTTCACGCCGGGCGCGGATTGGCGCCACCCGGAGGGCCCGGGCAGCACCGTCGGCGGACGCGAACGTCATCCCATCACGCACGTGTCGTGGTTCGACGCCCGCGCCTACGCGGAGTGGGCGGGCAAGGACCTGCCGACCGAGGCCGAATGGGAGTTCGCGGCCCGCGGCGGCCTGGACCGGAAGCCGTTCGTGTGGGGCGAGGAGCACGAACCGGGCGGCAGGCCCGGCGGGAACGTCTGGCAGGGACGGTTCCCGTGGGAGAACCTCCTCGAGGACGGCTACGCCGGGACGTCGCCGGTCGGCCATTTCCGGCCCAACGGTTACGACCTCAGTGACATGGCCGGCAACGTGTGGGAATGGACCACCGACTACTTCACGGTGGATCACTCCGAGAGCGGGAAGAACGTCGCACCCACCACTTCCTGCTGCATTCCGACCAACCCGAGAGTCGACACGGCACGCGCCGAGAACTCGGACGAGCCCTACGCGCGCCGCGTGATCAAGGGCGGCTCGCATCTCTGCGCGCCCAACTACTGCCTGCGCTACCGACCCTCGGCCCGGCAGGGTGACACCGAGGAGACGTCGACGTGCCACATCGGGTTCCGGTGCATCATCCGCCCGTGACGGGCGTTCTCACCTGACGCGGATGATGACAAGCGGGCCCGAACGGTGTTCGCTCGAGGTGTGCGGTCGACGAAACTGTCTGTGGCGCTGGCCAGGGAAGCTCTGGCCGCGCGCACCGAAACGGCCAACGGCTGGTTGCAGGGCACACCTCCCGGCCGTACCGTTCGGCGCGTCATCGACGGGCTGATCGAGATCGAACTCGTCGACCGGTCGATGACGCTCGCCGCCAGGATCTTCACGTCGGTGCTGCCCGTGATGATTGCGGCGTCGACGCTGAGCAGTTGGAACGTGACCGCACGCACCATCAAGACCCAGTTCGGCTTCGACCCCACGGAACTGACGTCCACGTCCGGCACCGTCGACACCACCGACGCCTCCTTCGCCGCGTTCGGGGTCGTCGGTCTGCTGATGATCGCGATCAGCGGTACGTCCTTCGCGAGGGCCCTCGCCCGGATCTACGGAAAGATCTGGAACGTCCCGTCGATCAATCTCCGAGACGCCTGGCGGTGGCTCGTCGTCCTGTTCGCCGTTGCGCTGTCGGGGACGGCGATCGGCGTGGCCAGCGAGCTTACGAGCATCCGATTCATCGGGCCACCTCTCGCCGTCGCCGGGGAGTTCGCGGTGTGGATGGCCGTGTGGACCCTCAGCCCGTACCTGTTGACGATAGGCACCCTCAAGGGTCGCGTGCTCTGGGCGACGGGCGCGCTGACCGCCGCCGCGCTCACCGCTCTCCACGTCGGCGGACGTCTCGTCCTGCCCCGGATCACCGCCGCCGCGCAACACCAATTCGGGCCGCTCGGCCTGGTGTTCACCGCGATCAGCTGGCTGTTCGTCCTCTCCGTCGTCATCGTGGGTTCCGCGGTGATCGTCAAGGCCATCGCGCTCGACGAGGGCTACGTCGGTCATTACCTGCGCGGACCGGACGCCGTCGCGTCAGAACAAGCCGCCGAAACCCTTGCCCAGGACGACGGCGCCCATCACGAGTAGCAGCACGCTCATCACCGCGGCGTTGTTGGCCTGGAGCCAAACCTTGAGATTGTCGAGGGTCCCCCGCATCTTGTCTGCGGCGACGGCGTAGGCGATCACCGGGACGAGGACGGTCGATCCGGCCAGCACGGTGTACACGATCAGGGCCACCACCTGCTCGCTGCCGTTCACGCCGGCCGTGCCGATCCCGACGCCCGCGGACACGCAGAGCAGCAGGTTCTTGGGATTGATTGCCGCCAGCGCAAATCCGAGTCCGGTGGATTTCACGAAGTTCAGGTCGTCGATGGCCTGCATCCACTTCGGTGGCTCCGCGTGGGCATTGCGGCTTCTCCACTGCCGTCCCGCGAGCAGGAGCAGCAGCACACCGAGAATTACCTTCACCCAGGACGCTGTCGCGGAGGGACCTTCGGAGTCGGACGTGTCGATGCTGCCGGCGAGGAGCATGAAGATGCCCGTCGCGACGAGGATGCCCAGTATCCAGCCGACACCGAAGCCCGCGCTCGCACCGCCCGCACGCTTCGACAGCAGCATCAGGATGACGGCGATGATCGGGATCGGCGAGATCGCGACACCTACCGCGAGCGGTAACAGTTCTCCGATGACTGAGCCCATGTCCGAACCGTAGGGTGGGGGCGTCGTCTCCGCCTCGCACGTGTCGGGTGAACCCATTTCACGCCGTGCTGCTGCATCTCGGCGAGCTGCGCCCACGTCAACGGAATCGGCACCGACGTGTCGGACAGACTGTGCACCACCCGCAGAGGGCGGTCGAAGCCGTCGACGGGCACCTGCTGCATCTCCCGGAACAGCTCCCGGAACTGCTCGTTCCACAAGGGCGCCGCGAACAGGTCGCCGACCGCAGTGGGATGGGCGAGCAGGTACCGGCCGAGTTCCCGGCTGCACGTCACCTTCGCCAGCTCCATCAATTCGATTCCCTTCGGCGACAGATACCGCCGGATGTCGACCTCGGGCCGCTGGTCGTCGATGCCGGCGAGGGTCAGCAACGCGTAGTTCACGATTCCGGTCGTCGGCAGTGCCGGAATCGCGGGTCCCGCGGCCGGGAAGAGCTGTTCGAGGTGTGTCGGCGCCGCCACGGCGACGGCACCCCGATAGTCGAGTGCGGGTGCCCGGGTGGTGGCCCCGCGGGCGGCGAAGTAGGTCGCGTGCCCGCCCTGCGACAGTCCCGTGACGATCCACCGGTCGCTGAGCACGTCGCCGTAGACGTCGTGTGCGGCCAGGACGATGTCGACGGCGTTCGCGGCAGCCGCAGGACCGTCGAGGTAGGCATTCACACCGGCCGTGCCGATTCCCGCGTAATCCGTTGCCACGACGGCGTACCCGGCGGCGAGCCACTGTTCGATCGCGGGCAGTTCGACGTAGTTGAACCCGGCGACCGACGGTGCGCACTGGTCGGCGATCCCGACCGTGCCGTGTGCGTAGGAGACCACCGGCCAGCCGCCGTCGGGTGGATCACCACGGGGCAGGAAGATCGATCCGGTCGACTCACCGGCCGCGGTCGCGGTGCGCAGCGTCGAGTAGCGGACCCGGACGCTGTCGCCTGCCTGGGCGGGGACCGCGGCGGGTGGAAGTTCTTCCTGCGACAGCAGGATTCCCGGCTGCGCGGACGCCTCGCCCGCACCGGTGAGCAGCAACAGAACCGCCGCCACCGCAGCACCGACGACTCTCATCGGCCCAGTGTCCACCCGCACAAACAGACGTGAGTGGCAAAGCGTGCGGAAGCACACCTTGCCACTCACGTGGGGGGGAGATCAGACCAGCAGTTCGGCGATCTGAATGGTGTTGAGGGCGGCACCCTTACGCAGGTTGTCGCCGGACACGAACAGTGCCAGACCGCGACCCTCGGGGACACCCGGATCCTGACGGATACGCCCGACCAGCGACGGGTCGCTGCCCGCGGCCTGGAGCGGGGTGGGGACGTCCACGAGCTGCACACCGGGAGCCGTCGACAGGAGCTCCTGCGCACGCTCCACCGACAGCGGACGCTCGAATTCGGCGTTGATCGACAGCGAGTGGCCCGTGATCACGGGGACGCGGACACACGTGCCCGACACCAGCAGGTCGGGCAGGCCGAGGATCTTGCGGCTCTCGTTGCGGAGCTTCTGGTCCTCGTCCGTCTCACCGCTGCCGTCGTCGACGATCGAGCCGGCCAGCGGCAGGACGTTGAACGCGATGGGTGCGACGTACTTGTTCGGGGCCGGGAAGTCGACGGCGCTACCGTCGTGCACCAGCTTCTCCGCGTCGTCGATGACGGCGCGGGCCTGGCCCACGAGCTCCTCGACACCGGCGATGCCGCTGCCGGACACGGCCTGGTAGCTCGACACGATGAGACGCTGCAGACCGGCCTCGTCGTGCAGAACCTTCAGCACCGGCATCGCGGCCATCGTGGTGCAGTTGGGGTTGGCGATGATGCCCTTCGGCGGGTTCTTCGCCTGCTCCGGGTTGACCTCGCTGACGACCAGCGGGACGTCGGGGTCCTTGCGGAACGCCGACGAGTTGTCGACGACCGTGGCGCCTGCCGCGGCGAACCGCGGGGCCTGCTCACGAGAGAGCGTCGCACCGGCCGAGAACAGGGCGATGTCGATGCCCTTCAGGTCCTCGTCGGACGTCGCGGATGCGTCCTCGACGACGATCTCCTCGCCGCGGAACGGCAGCTTCTTGCCCGCCGACCGCGCGGAGGCGAAGAACCGCACCTTGTCCGCGGGGAAGTTGCGTTCCTCGAGGAGGGTGCGCATGACGATGCCGACCTGTCCGGTCGCACCGACGACAGCGATGGTGGTCATGATCTACCGTCCCGTTCCTGCGTGCACGACGGCTTCTTCGTCGCCGCCGAGCTCGAATGCATCGTGGATAGCCTTCACGGCCTTGTCCAGCTCCACGTCCTTGACGAGCACCGAGATGCGGATCTCCGACGTGGAGATGAGGTCGATGTTGACACCGGCCTTCGCGAGAGCCTCACAGAACGTCGCGGTGACGCCCGGGTGGCTCTTCATGCCGGCGCCGACCAGCGACACCTTGCCGATGTGGTCGTCGAACAGCACCTGCGTGAAGCCGATCTCGCCCTGCAGCTTGGTCAGCTTCTCGACGGCGCGCGGGCCGTCGGCGGTGGGCAGCGTGAACGTGATGTCGGTCTTGCCGGTTTCGACCTTCGAGATGTTCTGCAACACCATGTCGATGTTGATCTCCGCCTCGGCCACCGCGCGGAAGACCTGCGCGGCGTAACCCGGGGTGTCGGGCAGGCCGACGACGGTGATCTTGGACTCGCCGCGATCGTGCGCGACTCCGGTGATGATTGCCTCTTCCACGGGGATGTCCTCCATCGATCCGGACACGATGGTGCCCGGCTTGGTCGTGTATGACGAACGGACGTGCACAGGCACGTTGTATCGGCGGGCGTACTCGACGCAGCGGAGCATGAGCACCTTCGCGCCGCATGCCGCGAGCTCGAGCATCTCTTCGAACGACACCGTCTCGAGACGCTGCGCGTCGGGAACGATGCGCGGGTCGGCGGTGAAGATGCCGTCGACGTCGGTGTAGATCTCGCAGACGTCGGCCTCGAGGGCCGCTGCGAGGGCCACCGCGGTGGTGTCCGAACCGCCGCGCCCGAGGGTCGTCACGTCCTTGCTGTCCTGGCTGACGCCCTGGAATCCGGCGACGAGGACGATCGAGCCCTCGTCGAGCGCATCCCGGACGCGGCCCGGTGTGACGTCGATGATCTTGGCGTTGCCGTGAGCACCGGTGGTGATGACGCCCGCCTGCGAGCCCGTGAACGAACGGGCCTCCGCACCGAGCGAATGGATTGCCATTGCGACGAGAGAATTGGAAATGCGCTCACCGGAGGTCAGCAGCATGTCCATTTCGCGGGCGGGTGGGGC
>NZ_JAAOQS010000047.1:0-65684 GCF_011603105.1 Rhodococcus sp. A14
AGCTCGGTACGGACACCCGCGCAACCTGCGCTCATCCCGAACCAATCTGCCCACCCACCGCCGGCCCAATCGACTCCGGCGCACCCTGGCAACGATCCCGATTGGCAATACAGACCCACGCTCCTAGCTTCATCGCACTAGAAGTCCATCAATTTTCACGGCGCGCCGATCGTCGGCGTAGGGTGCGGCCAGAGGATGCGCGATCGTCATGGACCGAGCCCCTCCTCACCGAATTCCAGATAGACCACCCGCGTCAATGGCACGATTGACGCCGTGACCAGTCGCCCGCTCGATAGCGCAACCCACCGCAGTCGCTGGCACCGTCTGCGTGCCGCGTGGCGGAGGAAGCTCGATCCGAGTGAGCAGTCGGCGGTGGTGTCGTGGGGTGCGTTCACGCTGACGTTCGCGGGGGTGCGGGCGTTGACTCACTGGATCAGGCGTGGACACGGGCCGGCCGGGGGCGGGTTGAGTCTCCACGGCCGCCATTTCCACCATTACAACCTCGGCATCGCGGCACTGGCCGGGGTCGGGGCCGTGGCGGTACGCGGCTCCGAAAAGCAACGCCACCATCCGACCGTGCCCATCTCATACGGCGTCGGCACCGCACTCATCGTCGACGAACTGGCGTTGCTGCTGGACTTGCAAGACGTCTACTGGGCGAAGGAGGGGCGGACCAGCGTCGACGCCGCGGTGATCATCATCGGGCTCGGCGGACTGATGACCGCAGGTTTCGAATTCTGGCCCGCAGCCCAACGCGCGCTCACGGAGCCGACGTAGGCGGAAGCGCACCGGGCAACCGGGCCGTCCCCCACGGCTCGATGTCGTAAACGGGGATGCAGTCCAGGCCGCGGGCGCGCACACGCTGCACGACCGCCGCATCCGCCGACGCACCGGTCCCGTCGGCGACAGCCTCGGTGACGATCGCGCACAGCACGTCACCCTGGAGTTCGCGTACGGGTTTCAGCCCCTGCTCCACCGTCCAGTGCCGCACGGCGGCCCAGTGCGTCACTTCGGTGACGGTGGACGGGTTGCCGATGAACAGCACGCTGCGCGTGACATTACGCCCGCCCGCGACGGCCGATGACTGCACCTGAATCTCCGCCTCGGTGCACCACTCGGACGCCACCTCGGCCAACGTGGTGCTCGCAATCGTCGACATCTACCTCGTCCTGTTCCTGCGTCCGACTCGCATGAGAGTCATCCTGTCGCGAATCGGGCGCGGCGACTGTCCCCCGATCGGGCCTTGAATGGGATGATTCGGCTGCCCCCCGATCGGGCCGCAGCGCCTGGGGTGCGGGGTGGAACGAGACGTCGTATCATCACAAACCTGATCGACCGTCTCGACGGAACCGATTGAGCGACAGCGACATAACGGACAAACCAGGCATTTCCATTCAGGGGATGCCGCGGTCAGCCGATTGCCCACCACAAAAAACACGGAACAACCGAACACTTTGCCTTCCGATTACTTACTTTTGAAAACTATGAAAACCCGAGAGGTGAAATCCCTTGGTCTCCCACACGAAAGCACCTTCCGCCCCGATCGGTGACGACACCCGGACACTCGACGAACTCGGCCCCCACTACAAGTGGATTGCGTTGTCGAACACCACCCTCGGCATGTTGGTGGCGACGATCAACTCGTCGATCGTGCTGATCGCGCTCCCCGACATCTTCAAGGGCATCCACCTCAACCCACTCGAACCCGGCAACACGAGCTACCTGCTGTGGATGATGATGGGCTTCCTCGTCGTCACGGCGGTGCTGGTCGTCAGTTTCGGACGGCTCGGCGACATGTTCGGCCGCGCCCGGATGTACAACATGGGCTTCGCGGTGTTCACGATCGCCTCGATCTTCCTGGCAGTGACGTGGTTCGACGGGACCGAGGCGGCACTGTGGCTCATCGGGTGGCGGGTCGTCCAGGGGGTCGGCGGAGCCTTCCTGATGGCGAACTCGTCGGCGATCCTCACCGACGCCTTCCCCGCCGATCAGCGTGGGCTGGCGCTCGGGATCAACGGTGTCGCCGCGATCGCCGGATCGTTCCTCGGCCTGCTCATCGGCGGCATCCTCGCGCCGATCCACTGGAATCTGATCTTCCTCGTCTCGGTTCCCTTCGGCGTGGTCGGGACGATCTGGGCCTCTCTCAAACTCCGCGACACCGGCGTCCGTCGGCACGCCGACATCGACTGGTGGGGCAACATCACGTTCGCCGTCGGATTGATCGCCGTGCTGGTCGGCATCACCTACGGCATCCCGCCGTACGGCTCCTCGTCGATGGGCTGGGGCAGCCCGCTGGTGCTCTGGTGCCTCGTCGGCGGCCTCGCCGTCCTCGCAGTCTTCTGCGTCATCGAGACCAGGGTCGCGAATCCCCTCTTCAATCTGCACCTGTTTCAGATCAAGTCGTTCACCTGGGGCAACATCGCCAACCTGGTGGCATCACTCGGCCGCGGCGGACTGCAGTTCATCCTGATCATCTGGCTCCAGGGCATCTGGCTGCCGCAGCACGGTTACGACTACAGCCGCACCCCGCTGTGGGCGGGCATCTACATGCTGCCGATGACCATCGGGTTCCTGCTGTCGGCGCCGGTGTCCGGAGTCATCTCCGACCGGTTCGGCACCAAGTGGTTCACCAGCACCGGCATGTTCATCACCGCGGGCACGTTCGGTCTGCTGATCGCCCTGCCGGTCGACTTCGACTACTGGGCATTCGCGGTGACACTGTTGATCAACGGCATCGGAATGGGGATGTTCTCCGCGCCGAACCGGGCGGAGGTGATGAACAGCCTGCCCGCCGACGCGCGCGGCGTTGGCGCGGGCATGATGACGACGTTCCAGAACGCGGCGATGGTGCTGTCGATCGGATTCTTCTTCAGCCTGATGATCGCCGGCCTCAGCTCCAATCTTCCGGCCGCGATGAGCGACGGACTGATGGCGAACGGGGTGCCCGCGGCGCAGGCCACCCAGATCGCGAATCTCCCCGCCGTCGCCGTGCTGGTCGCGGCGTTCCTCGGCGTCAACCCGATCCAGGAACTGCTCGGACCCCAGCTGTCCTCGCTCACCGAGCAGCAACAGGCGCACCTCACCGGCCTGGACTTCTTCCCCCAGCTGATTTCCGGCCCGTTCGCCGACGGTCTGGCCATGGCGTTCGCCTTCGCGATCGTCGCGTGCGTGATCGGCGGAATCGCCTCGCTGCTCACCGGCCCGCAGAAGAAGGCGACCGCCGACGAGCCGCACGAGTCGGTCGGCGCGGAACTCGCCGGAATCGCCGGCGAAGCCGGAATCGGCCCGAGCGAACTCGTCCACGACCGGACGAACTGACCAGACCTGGACGTGGATTCACCGAACCTCACATGGCCGCCGAATCGGATTGCCACCAGGTTGTGGAAGGTCCCGTTGAAGACCTTCCACAACCTTGGGCTCAGCGCCTACTGAGCGAGCATGCCCGCGTCGACCAGATGCTCCGATCCGGTGATGTAGGAGGATTCGTCCGACGCGAGGAACAGAACGAGGTTGGACACCTCCTGCGGATCTGCGATGCGACCGAGGGGAATCTGAGCCAAGGCGTCGCCGCCCTCTTCGTTGGTGGCCTCCACCATCATCGGAGTCTGGATGAACCCCGGGTGCACGGAATTGACGCGAATGTTCTTGGGTCCGTATTCGACGGCTGTCGCTTTCGTCATGCCGCGGACTGCGAACTTGCTTGCGACGTACGCCAAACTGGGGAACCCGTAGTTCGCGGCCATGCCGGCGATCGACGAGATGTTGACGATGGAGCCGATACCGGCTCGTTCCATGGAGGGCAGAACGGCTTTCATCCCGAAGAACACACCGTCCTGGTTGATACTGCACACCTTCCGGTAGTCGTCCTCGGTAAGCTCTGCCGTCGTGGCCAGCGGGCCGAGAACCCCTGCATTGTTCACCAGCACATTGATCTCGCCGAACGCCTTCACACTCTGTTCGACGGCATTTGTCCATGAATCGAGTTGCGTGACGTCGTGATGCACGAATAGTGCATTCGAACCCAATTCCTTGGCGAGCAACTCCCCTGCGTGGTCCGTCACATCCGCCAGTACGACCTTCGCCCCGTGCTCGACGAATGCCTTCGCGTGCGACTCGCCCATGCCCCGAGATGCGCCGGTGATGAGGGCCACTTTGCCCTCCAACCGCTTTGTCATTTCTGTCCCTTCGTTCGATCCGAGTACTACGACGTCACCGACACAGGAAGCGAGATCTTGGGAGCCACTTCCTTCTGGATCATGGCCAGCGAATTGAACCAGGGCGCGGGATCGTCGTAGTAGTCGTGCGATTCGACCTGCAGGGTGCCCCAACCGCCGCTGGCCTCGAACAAAGTATTGATCTTGTCCACCACGGTGTCCGGTGAGCCCACACAGAACACGTTGTCGACGACCCACTCGAGGTCGACGTCGGCCCTGTCCGCGCCGGCGTCCTTGATGAATCCATCCATCATCCCGAACCGCCACCAGATGGGAATGAGGTAGCGCTCGAAGCAGTATCCGATAGGCCCCTCCATCACGAGCCGCTTCGCCTCTTTGTCCGTGTCGGCGACGAACACTGTCTGGGACACGTGGTAGCGCGCGCGATCCGCGACGTGCCCATTGGCCTCCGCAGCCGTAGAGTAGGTCTCCCAGTGCGTCTTCAGAGCGTCCAGACCGGAGAAGATCGACATCGGTCGGAATCCGCGCTCGCCCGCAAACTTCATCGACGGCGACTTGGCACTGAATCCGGTCACCGCGATCTCCGGTGCACCACCCCACGGGCTGAGGTCCGCGAGCATGTGCTGGTCGTCGCCCTCTTCGCCGTGCAACTCTTCGGGGTAGCCCGCATTCCAAAAACGGCCCTCGTAGAAGAACGGTTCACGCTTCCAGATCTTCTCCATGATCTCGAGCGATTCGCGGACCATCTCGTTGGTGAATTGCGTGTCTTCACCGTTCTTGATGCCGTGGATGTACGTGGACTGCGGGTACGCACCCGCACCGACGCCGAGGAAATACCGACCCTCGAGAATCTGCGAGAGCCAGCCGACCATGATCGCGAGCTTCGCCGGATTGTGATGGGGAAGGATGTGAGCCATCGGCGCGAACTTGATCCGCTCGGTCTGGCGTGCGGCTGCTGCGATAATCAGCTCCGGGTTGGGGATGTTCTCCCAACGCTGTGAAGCGTGTTCGGAGAACATGATCGAGTCGAAGCCGATCTTATCGGCCTCGACGGCCTGCTGCACGCACCAGTCGAATGTCTGGCGCGCGGTCCGCTCAGGGCGCATGTACGGGTGGACGATGAGTCCGGTTTCCATTGCCATCGTGAACTGCCTTTCAACTAACTTGTGGTCGATTACCCAGTGGCGGTACGAAACCCCTTGTCAGGCATAGAAGATGTCGTATGCGTGCTGGGTATCCATGTACTCCTTGACGGACAGGATCTTGCCGTCGCGAAACTCGAACAGGAAGTGGTACGCGTTCTGATAGACCTTGCCGTTCTTCAACTTCGCGTACGACGTCGCCTCGACAGCCACCTTGTCGCCTTGCGCGATTGCCGAAGTCGGGGTGATTTCGAGCGCGCCGTTCTCGTACACGGAGGTGACCCCGCCGAGCAACGCGCCGAGACCTTCCTTGTCATAGCTGCCCGACATCCCGTCGATCCGCCCCGAGACCCAGTAGGTCGCCTCGGGATGGAGAGTGTCGAGAATCTGTTCCACGTCGCCCGTGGAGAAGACCTTTGCGAAGTTGTCGGCCAAGTCGATGTTCTGTTCCGGCGTAGTCATGGATGCTCCGTTTCTTTCCTCTATGACTTGGATCACTGTCCGCTGGCGGCGCTCGAGGCGAAACCGTAGTAATACTCGATTCCCCACCCCTCCCGAATCTGCCGGCATCCGACCAGCTCAGAGCCGATATGCACGCCGAGGCACGCCGCTGCAATCGGTCAATACGCGTGTTGTCAGATCTTGACCACGCGGTCAGGGCGCGACATGATCGAACAGTGACACCGCTCACAGATGCCCGCGTGCAACAGAGAGGACACCGTGAACGCTGACGAGTGGCGCGAGATAGTCGAGCTTCGACAATCCGGTGAATCGATCTCGGGCATCGCGACGCGATTGAAGATTTCGCGCAACACGGTGCGCCGCGCCCTCGAATTTGAGACACCACCCCAGGACCACCGGCCACGGTCAGGATCGTCGGCCGATGCCCTCCGACCCCGGATCGCCGCGGCGCTCGACGCAGACCCCGACGTCACGGTGGCCCAGCTGCATCGGGAACTGGAATGGAGCGGATCGCGGAATACTCTGGCGAGCGCGGTCCGCCGCATCAAGGAGGAGCGTTCGCCGCGAACGTCCGGCACGCGCACGTCGAGCACCCGCATGTCCAGTGCAACCGATATTCCACTCTTCTCGACGAGTTTCGTCGGCCGCAGCGAAGAACTCCACAGAATCCGGGTGCTGCTCGGCGACAGCCGCCTCGTCACCGTCACCGGCCCCGGTGGCATCGGCAAGACCCGACTCGCAGCAGAGGCCGCAACCGCGTACCGGCGGGCATTTGCCGATGGAATCCGCTTCGTGGAGCTGGCGTCACTGCGAAGCGAAACCCTGCTCCCCCAGACCATTCTGGACGTCCTGGGGTTCGACGAGCGGGACGCACCGGAACGAAGTGCAACCGAATCGCTCCTCGAATCGCTCCGCGACAAGCACCTGTTGCTGGTGCTGGACAATTGCGAGCATCTCGTCAGGGCATGCGCCGAATTGGTCGCGCTGATTCTACGAAACACCGAACACGTGAAGATCCTGGTCACGAGTCGTGAAGTGCTGTCGATTCCGGACGAGCACGTGCACGTCCTCGAGCCGCTGTCCACGACGGACCCCCGCGACCCGGACATGCCCGGTGCCGCCATCGAGTTGTTCGAGAACCGCGCATCGGCGGCACTGTCCGGATTCTCGATCACGGATTCGAGCCGGGACGCTGTGCGCCGGGTGTGCACGCAGCTGGATGGCATGCCGCTGGCCATCGAACTGGCGTGTGCGCGTTTGACCGCGCTGTCCGTAGACGATCTCGCAGAACGTCTCGACGACCGGCTGGCGTTGTTGACGACGGGTAATCGTGGCGGGCCGAGCAGACATCGAAGCCTGCATGCGACGGTCGAGTGGAGCTACGACCTCTGCACTACTCAGGAGCAGGTGCTGTGGGCGAGATTGTCCATCTTCTCCGAAGGCTTCGATCTCGCCATGGCCGAGAGCATCTGCGCTGGAGCCCCTGTCGACGCCGCGAGCATTCTGGATACCATCGCCGGTCTGATCGGGAAGTCGGTCTTACAACGCACCACCGGCGAAGGACATGTCCGGTTCAAGATGCTCGAAACGATCCGGCACTTCGGTGCGAGCAAACTGTCCGACAACGAGAAGGCCGAGCTACGGGTGGCACACCTCCGTTGGTGCGCCGAGCTGGTACGTACCGCCCGTCGGTCATGGACCGGGGCCGAGCAGGAGAGTGCGAGCAACCGGCTTCGGGAGAACCGCGCCAACCTGCGGTCCGCACTGCAGACGGCGCTGACGGGCCAGAACCACGAGATGCTGCACCTTGCCTCTGGCCTCGTCGCGACGTGGTTTCTGTGGTCGTCGGCCTTTTCGGTACGAGAACACCGCATGTGGGTGACGGAGTTCCTCGCGCTCTCCGACCTGGCCGAAGACGTCGTACCCCAGCTCTACGCCACCCTGGGCGTGCTGCAGACGATGCAGGGTGACCGGGTCGAGGCAGTTCGGACACTCGACACTGCCGCGCATGGCGCACGCGAACTCGGTGACGATGCGACCCTCGCGTTCGCTCTGCAGACGCAAGGCCTCAACACCTATCTCGGCGGTGATTTCGAGGCCGGCGAACACAACCTGTCGGAGGCGTTGGCACTATACGAGCGCCTGCCCGGCATCACCGATCTCATGTGGACCGCCCACATCGAGATGGGAATGCTGTGCAGCTCGAACGGAGAGAGCGACCGCGCTGCCGAACATTTCGAGTTCGTTCACACCCAGGCATCGGCCACGGGAGAGAAATGGATGTTGTCGTATGCCGTGTACGGACTGGGCTTGGTAGCGCTGATGCGCGGCCGTCACGACGAGGCGATCACCCTTGCGATCGACGCCCTCGCACTCAAACGCGCCTTCGACGACACGGTCGGAGCCACACTGGTCACAGACCTTCTCGCGTGGGCCGAAGCCGCGGCCGGTTCCGGCGAACGTGCAGCCGTACTTCTCGGCGCAGCATCGTCCATGTGGGATTCGTTCGGCATGCAATTATACGGATCCCAGCACTGGGTCCAACGACGAGAAGTGTACGAATCGCGCGCGCGGACTTCGCTCGGCGACACGGTCTACTCCGCATCCCATCGTCGCGGCTCCACGTTGTCGATGGCCGAACTCATCGCCTACGCCCTGGACGAGGAGTTCTCCGACAGCCCCGTGCCGTCGTCGTACCCAGCAGTCGGGCTCTCCCCTCGCGAGTTGGACATTGCACAGTGCGTTGCGGACGGGCTCACCAACAAGGAGATCGCGGATCGGCTGGTCCTGTCGGTCAGAACCGTCGAGGGGCACGTCGCGCACGTGCTCCGAAAGCTGGGTGTCCCCCGCCGCCACCAGGTGGCTGCCGCGCTCGCAAATCCTTCATCCCGCAGGGTGTAGAGCGTCGAAGGCCGTTTTCAATGTCTACGTTGATGTTGACACGGTGAGCACAATTTGCGACGCTCGTCACAGTGCAGACGTCAGTCGTCCATATCGAAGCGAGGTTCCCCACAATGGATGGTCCAACAACCCGCGTGCAACGAGCGCTCTCGGACATGAGCGCCGGACGTCCAGTCGTGCTGACCGGCAACTCCCCCACCAGCGACGCCCACATCCTGATCCCGGCCGAGAAGGCAACCGTGGAATCGATCGCATTTCTTGTTCGCCACAGTTCGGGGCTGGTCTGCGCCGCCATGGTCGGCGCGGACTGCGACCGCCTCGGGCTCCCGAACATGGTCGGCGCGGACAGAGATCATGCCGGAACGGAGTTCACGGTCAGCATCGATGCAATCGGACCCGGCACCGGAATTTCGGCGTCCGACAGGGCGGACACACTGCGCTTACTCGCCGACTCGGCGAGCACCCCCGACGCGTTCACCCGGCCCGGGCACGTGCTTCCGGCACGGTCCGTACCCGGCGGCGTGCTCGAGTTCCGCGGACCAGCGGAAGCTGCCGTGGATCTCATGTCCGTCGCAGGTTTGCATCGGACCTGCGCCTACAGCGCCCTCGTCTCCGAGCTGGATCCGACAGCTATCGCCAACTCCGCTGAAGCCGAAACATTCGCTCGTGCACACGAACTCGGACACCTGTCCATCGATGACGTCGCGACGTATCGGCGAATGGCCGAACCGCACATGCTGACGCAGTTCACCTTCGAGCGCGACAGCGTCCACGGCCCAGTTCGCTGCGTCGGCTACCGCAGTGACGTCACGGGCTCGGAGTATCTCACCTACTCCATCGGACCGGCAGTCGCCGGCACAACCCCGCTCGTCTGCTTCCAGCAAGAGAGCGATCCCGCACCGCATCTGTGTCAGGACGGCCCGATCGGCGTGGCACTGGCGCAGGTGGCCGAACACGGCTACGGAGCCGTGGTGGTGGCGAGATACGCCCCGAACAACTACATCTCGGCCGACACGCACGGCGACCTCGCCGAGGTGGTGCGCGAGTGCGGCTACCACTCCCCCTCGCTGAGCAATTTTCCACCCGAGTCGCGGACGATGATGTGGCACATCGGATTGAGCATCAGCGCCGGAGGCTCTGCGTCGCTCGCTCGTGGTAACGCTCCGGCGCCGTTCGGATTCGAGAATCCTTCCATCGTCGGCACGGTCGTTCACGGCGATCAACGCGGACGAGAGCTTGGCTTCCGAACTGCGAATCTGGAGCTGGAAGATTCGAATTCGGTCGCCGACGGTGTGTGGGCAGGCCGGTGCACACTCCCCGACGGCTCGACCGCGATCGCTGCGGTATCGATAGGCCGGCGCCCGACGTTCTACGGCAGGTCCGGAGTTCGACTGCTCGAGGCACACTTGCTTGACTTCGATGGTGATCTTTACGACGCAACTCTCGAGGTGAGCCTCCACCAGTGGATGCGCGGACAGGTGACCTTTGCGTCGAAGGAAGAACTGGTCGCCGCCCTCGCCGCCGACGTGGTGCGGACACGATCGCTGATCGCCGGCTGAACGATACGGATCGGCCCCGATACGAAAGTTCGTATCGGGGCCGATCCTGTGCAAAGAGAAAAGTCAGCAGACACCGTGGTGCTCAGGAGCAGCTGCCGCGATATCGAGAACTTCGCGGATGCTGCGGGCGCCTGCTCCGAGGTCGAGGGCGTTCTTCAGGTGTAACAGGAACCCGGGCTTGTATCGGTGGGTGGGAGTGGAATCGGCAGCGAGAGAGATCAATTCCTTGGTCACGGCCCGTAATGCCCGACTCTTCCACGGCACCGCGCAGTAGTCGAAGAACGCGACGAACGTTTCTGGTGACATCCGCAGCAGTGCATCGAAGAATCCCGGAAGCTCGTCCTCCATCCGCTGCCAGTACGGATCGGTACCGATGTGGCGGTCCCACAAGTCCTGCTGCGAAGCATCGAGCGGTTCGGCCTCGCCACCGCCTCTGCGCAGAACGGCACTCGACAACTGCCTGGACGCCTCGAACAGCGTGTGCACACCGAGGCCCGAGACCACCGTCAACGCCTCCTGGATCTGCGTGGCGTCGAGACCCAGATCGAGCGCCTCCTCGATATAGCGGCCGGTACCCGCCACATCCATCGTCGTGGCCGCTGAACACACCGCGATGTGGGTGAGCACACGCGTCTGCTCATCGAGGGCTGGGCCCTCGTCCACGTCTTTCAAAATCCCTTCGGCCAACACACGAAGATCTCCGATGTCGAACTCGACTGTCATGGAGGTCATCCGGCTGCACTCAGCGAGCTGGCCAGCGTCGCCAGTTGCGCTTTGAGTCCGCGCTTGTTTATCTTCGTCGCCGACATCGGCCACTCGCCGGGCTCGACGAAGAACACTGCGCGCGGGACCTTGTACCGGCCGATCTTGCCGTCACAGAATTCGATCAGTTCCGCTTCTGTCAGCTGATGTCCTTCTCGGACCTCGACGAATGCCACGGGCACTTCGTCGAGCCGGTCGTCCGGGCGGCCGATGACGGCGGCCGTCAACACAGCAGGGTGCTCACAAAGGAAGGACTCGACTTCGATGGCCGCGACGTTCTCACCACCGACCTTGAGCATGTCCTTGAGCCGTCCGTGGAACACCAGGCACCCCGACTCGGTTCGGCTGTAGAGGTCGCCGGTCCGCAACCAGCCGTCGGAATCGATCGTCTCGGCGGTCTTTGCGGGATCCTTGTAGTACCCCTCGGTCACGCAGTAACCGCGAATCAAGATCTCACCGGGAACTCCGGCCGGCTGCTCGGCACCGCTGAACGGATCGACGATTCGAATCTCGATGCCGGGTACGGCCTTTCCTTGGGCACCGCTTCGATCCTCGAACGACTCATCCGGCTCGCTGAGGGCATAGATGCCGGTCGTTTCCGTCATTCCGCATGCGGCCATGAGCTCGGCGGCCGGGAACAGATTCTGAACCTCTTCGATGAGGACGCGGGGACCGATCAGGAACACGTACCGAATCGAGTCGAACTCCGCTGCGTCGAAGTTCGGGTGCGCCATCATCATCTGCATCGGTGCGGGGAACCAGGGCCAGACGCAGGTGGGCCGTTCGGCCCTGATCAGCTCGATGGCGCGGCCAGGTTCGAAGAACGTGTCGGTCAGGAACGTTCCCCCGGCACCGATTGCGCCGATGAGGGGGGCCAGCGCAGCGATGTGGAACAGTGGTCCGCCGGCCCAGCTGATGTGGCGCTCTCCTGCCGAGAGGCGGCCGGTCGCGCGCTCCACCGGGCCACGCGTCATCGATTCGTGGGTGAGCAGGCACCCACGGGGGTTGGCGGTGGTCCCCGACGTGTACAGGATCGCGGCGATGTCCCTCGTCCGCACCCGGCGGCGATGACGATGCACGAGAGTCGCGTCGACGGTCTCTGCTGCCGCATCCAGGTCCGCCCTGGACGTGAAACCGGGCCGTTCGGTTCCTTTCAGCAATACGGCTCGACGCAGCCGCGGTGCTTCGGGAAGATCGAGATCACCTGAGCCCGCCGCGGCCAAGGAGGGCAGCGCTTCGTGCAGCACCTGCACGAAGTCCACGTAGTCGTCGGGACCGGACACCGTCAGCAACGCGGTGATGTCCGCGTTCTCGATGATGTAGCCGAGCTCCTTCGCTTTGTGCCGCGCGTTGAGCGGTACGACTACCGCCCCGATCAAGGCCGATCCGAAGAGCCCCTCGACGAACTCGATACCGTTCGGCGCCAGGAGCGCGACGTGATCACCGGACCCGACGCCCATGGCCAATAGACCTCGCGCGACCGCGACCGCGCCGTCGAGCACCTGGGCATACGTGAACCGCGCCTCGGGAAATACGATCAAGTCGCGGTCAGGGCACAGGTGCGCACCGCGCACCAGCAGGTCGCCGAGTGGGGTTACGTTGCACCAGTCGCCGATGTCAGTCATCTCGTCCTCAATCATCGATCGTCGGCAGCGGATGCGCCACCGAAGTTGTCTTGATCAGCGGCGCTTGATCCGCGCGCACCAGGGGAACGTGTCGACGTAGACGCTAAGCGACTCACGTCACACTGTCAACGCTGAAGTTGATTTACATGAGTGTTGATTAAGCCCCACTTCAACGTCAACGTTGCAGTTGACAAAGTGATCCGGATCACCCTACGTTGGGAATGCGCCAATGCGAGCATTCGCCTGGCGGACCGCCACGACATGTGACGGATCGATCGGACAGAACAGCTCTGCACGCACGTTCCACGCACCCACCCTCGCTTTCCAGGGGCTGTCCACCACCACCGTCAGGCTCGTGCCGGACACCGCAGCAGAGTGCATTCACAACGACCAGAAGCTGGAGATTCACAAATGGAATGCGGCGTTTTCCACACCCCGTACATGCGTCCCGGTCGCAAGGACAAGGACACCTTCGAATACTCACTCTTGCTTGCAGCAGCATGTGACAAGTTCGGCTACCGCGATTTCATGGTCGGCGAGCACGGCATGCAGGCCTGGGAGAATATTCCGAATCCCGAGTTGCTGATCGTCGCGGCAGCACAGATCACCGAGCGCATGCGCTTCGCGCCCATGGCGCACATCGTGCCCCTGCACAACCCTTCCACGCTCGCCATTCAGATCGGCTACACCTCGCAGTTGCTCGAGGACAGGTACTTCCTCGGGGTCGGAGCCGGATCGTGGGAGAACGAGGCAGTGCTTCGCGGCCAGCCCGGCGACCTGTCCGAAGCTCACCCCCGCCTGATGGAGGGACTGGAGGTGATGGACAAAGTGTGGCGCCAGGAGCCATTCGACTTCGAAGGCAAGTACTACAAGGCCGCCCGCCTCGACGGACAGATCGATCCCGGTAGTGTCGCGTCCCATGGAGAGTTCAAGGTCAAGGAAGGCGAGGAGTACCACCTGACCGCGGATCACTCACCCCATGGTGGCGCGGACGGCCTCGAAATCGCTGTCACAGGCCTGAGCAAGAACTCGCCGTCGCATCGCCTCGCAGGCGAACGAGGCTGGACCCCGATCTCGTTCTACGGTGGTTCGGCCTTGCTGAGATCGCAGTGGGACACATATTCGGAGGCGGTCAAGTCCATCGGCGGAACCCCGCAGGGATCTCGATTCAAGATCGCACGAGATGTGTTCGTGGCGAAGACCGACGAAGAGGCCAAGGAGAAGGCAAAGAACGGTGCACTGGGACTCGCCTGGCAGAAGTACCTGATGCCGGTCTACCAGAAGTACCGGATCCTTCAGGGCTTCATCGACGACGCCGACCACAAGGTCGACATCGACGACGTCGATCTCGACTACCTGGCCGACAACGTGTGGCTTTGCGGAAGCCCGGACACCGTCATCGAGAAGATCGAGAAGACCTTCGACCTGGCCGGCTTCAGGTACGGACAGCTTGCCGTCAACACTCACGACGCCATGGACGATCCCGAGCCGTGGATCGAATCCCTCCGCCTTTTCGCCACCGAGGTCGTACCGAACGTTCCGGTCGAAGGAACACACGAAACCGTCGCAGTGGGCTGACCCCACCGATAACAGGGCCCCGGGAAGTTGTCGACAAACAGCGACTTCCCGGGGCCTTACCCGTCCCCACCTCGACCTCGATCGACGCCGAGGTCGATCGACGTCAACGTTGATCAATGCCCTCGATCCGGAGGTATCATCCGACAATGCCAACTTCGACCGCAGCCAACAGCGGCATGAGCCGACGCCGTCGCAGCGCTCAGAACGACAGCAGCCCCAACTACCAGGCCAAGCGCCAGGAACTGTTGCGGACAGCAGCTGATGTCTTCAAGGAGAAGGGCTTCGAAGGAGCGACCCTCAACGATATCGCCGAGCGGTTCGGGACCGACCGAGCGTCGATCTATTACTACTTCGCGAGCAAGAAGGAACTGTTCCAGGCTCTTTTCCACGACGTTCTCGTCGATGTTCTGGATCAGAACATCGCCGTCGCAGAGGAGATCCTCGCCGGCGACGACGACGCACCCGCGAAGCTTCGCCGCCTCGTCGAGCAACAGATGAACTCATACGAGAAGAACTACCCCTTCGTCTACCTCTACATCCAGGAAGACATGGCGCAGCTACAGCTGGACACCACGTCCTGGGGCAAGGACATGGCACGAAAGACCAAACGCTTCGAAACCATTGTCCTCGACGTGCTGCAGCAGGGAGTCGACGACGGAACTCTACGCAGCGACGTGTCGGTGCAGTTGATGTCCAAGGCACTGTTCGGCATGGTCAACTGGACGCATCGGTGGCTCAAGCCGGGAATGCGCAGCGTGGACGCCAAGCAGACCACCGAAGCCTTCTGCACTCTGTTCTTCGACGGTGCGCGGACGCAGAACTGACAGTGTGCTGGGCCGCGACGCGAGGTCGGACCCAGCACACAGCGCCCTGTCACCGCACTTTTACCGTCCCGAGATCAGCCCTCCGTCGACAGGGAACATTTGTCCAGTGATGAAGTGTGAAGCATCGCTGGCGAGGAAAACCATGACCGGAGCCAAGTCCCGGTCGGCTCGACCGAAAGCCCCACCGAGAGGTATGTCTGCAGCGGTTTGGTCGTCGTGCGCTTTCAGCTCTTCGGGAGACAAGGCGGCGCGAAACTCGTCGTACATCTTTGTCCACATGTACGGGAGTACGTAATTTACCCGAATCCCATCCGGCCCCCATTGACGGGCGACGTTCCGGCTCCATGTATGGACCGCACCCTTCGACGCGGCGTACAGAGCATTGTTGATCTCACCCGTCAGTCCCGACTCGGAACCGAAGTTGATGATGTTCCCGACACGATTCGATTTCATCAGGCGATGTGCGGCACCGTTGGTGTTGATTGTCCCTAACACATTGACATCGAAAATGAATCTGTAGATTTCAGTGGAGATTCCAGCGGGATCGCAGTGCTTGTGTACACCAGCCACGTTCACGACTACGTCGAGGCCTCCCAGTTGGTCAGCAGCGGTCTCGAAGACTTTCTCAACCTGGTCGCGATCACGCACGTCGCACGAGTGAAAGGTTGCTTTGCCAGGTCCGCATCGGCTCGCTTCTTGCGCTACCGCAACACCCAGCTCGTCAGCGAGATCCAGAGAGGCGACGTCAGCACCCTCCGATGTGTAGGCCCGGACGACCGACTCGCCGATGCCCATGGATCCGCCTGTGACAATGATCTTCTTTCCGTCCAGCTGCATAGCCAAGTGCTCCTTACAATCTCAGGTTGTCGGCGCCCAGGTCGGATGCTCGCCGGGGAATCACGCGGCCATCCGTTCACGGCGCCGGGTGCAAGTGCTGTGCGCTGGAACCGCGACGCGGACGCCGGGCCCAGCGCCCAGACAACAAGCAGTGTCAGCGACCGCTCCATCGCGCAGCACGCTTGTCTGCGAACGCCGCACGTCCCTCGATGCGGTCCGCGCTGTTCGCGTACGCCTCGATGGGCTCGTAGCGAGTTGCCAACGCGATATCCAGCGGCCATCCTGCACGCGACAGAACTGCGTCCTTTGCTGCTTGGACAGCAAGCGGTGACGCCGACGCGATTCGATCCGCCCACGACCACGCGGTCTCGAGCAGTTTCTCGTACGGCACGACCTCGTTGACCAGTCCGTAGCGCTCTGCCTGCTGGGCGTCGATGCGCTCTCCGGTGAGGATCAAGGCCATCGCGATGTGATGAGGCAGCTGCCGTATCGCGCGATGCATGATGCCGGCCTCGCCGATGATGCCGACCTTCGTCTCCGGAATGCCGAACTGAGCGTTGTCGGCTGCGACGATGATGTCGGCGCACATCGCCAGTTCGAATCCACCACCGATTGCGTATCCCTGCACCGCCGCGATCAAAGGCTTGCGGAGGGTCAGCATGGGGCCGCCGACGCCGGTGAGGCCGCCGCCGAGCGCCATCCTGCGGCCGTCGCCTTCGGTCCCGCCGCTCACGTTCGCACCGGCGCAGAACGCCTTCTCCCCTGCCGCACCGAGCACGGCCACCCAGATGTCCGGATTCGAGTTGATCTCGGTCCAGGCTTCGAACAGTGCCGCGTCCATCTCGGGATCGATGGAGTTCAACGCCTTGGGGCGGTCGAGTGTCACCCGCGCGATATGGTTGTCGACCTCGAACAAGATTCCGCTGCTCACGGTAGGTCCTCTCTCATAGTTGTTCTGCGACCGCATGATCGGGTAACGCCACGGGTTCGCGGTAGGCAGCGATCGCCGCCTTCAGTCCCACGTCGGCAACGAACTTGCGCACCTCGGCCACCGACGGCGACAGATGGAGCAGGGCATCCATTTCTGCACCGCCTTGGGCTGCGGTACGCACGCCCATTGCTTCCATCGTCTTGTTGATGGACAACTTCTTGATCCGCAGGATGTCCGACGGCGTGCGTGCCATACGAGCGGCAAGCGCCTCGGTCTCGGCGATCAGATCTTCCTCGGCCACCGCGTGATTGGCCCAGCCCCACTCGACCGCGGTCGTGCCGTCGATCGAGTTGCCAGGAACGAACGCCAGTTCCTTGGCACGTTTCGGGCCGACGAGGGGCGCCCACAACGGCGCGATGTACCCACCACCGAGCGGTATCGCCGGCTCACCGATTTTCGCATTGCGCGCCACAAGAGTCACGTCGGTAAAGACACACATCTGGGTGGCTCCCGCGATGCAGTATCCGTGTACTGCAGCAAGCACCGGTTTCGGGTGATCCCAGATCGCGAGAAATCGGTTGACGTTGCGAGCCAATCGCTCTCGGTCTGCAACCGGGTCCGGCTGGGCGACGACCTTTCCGACCTGACCGATGTCGTAGCCTGCCGAGAATCCCTTGCCTGCTCCACGAATTCCGATGATCGGCCCGCCGTCGGTCGCCAGGGCGGCCAACGCCGCACTGAACTCGTCCAGCATCTCGTTCGAGAGCGAGTTGGCCTTGTCCGGCCGGTTCAGCACTATCCAACTGATCGGTCCCCGGTGCTCAATGCGTAGATTTTCGTAGCGGGTCTCGGCAGGCGTGTCCGCGATCGCCGTCATGACCGCCCGATCGGGATCTGCTTCTTGACATGGAAGTCCACGACACCGGACGCGCGCAACTCGCGGCGCGAGAAGCGCCAACCGTGCTCGTCGTCCCGCACGAAATCGTCGTGATACTGGCCGAAGAAGTACCCGTCGGCCTTGCCTTCCTTGCTATAGCGATGCCATGCATACAGGACCGAACGGACCTTGGCCGACGTCAGATCATCGGAGAAGTCGACGACCATGTTGGACACGTGGTGACTGGTTGCCGTGAAAAACGTACCGATGCCGTCCAGTGTCTCGCGATAGGCGGCGCGACCCTCGGCACCGAAGTTGGGTCCATATGCGACGTAGCAGTCCTCGGTGAACAATTCGACGAGATCGTCGGGACGGTTCATGTCGAGGTTGTAGGCGTACTCGAACAGGACGCGCTCGATCTTGCCGGCCTCCACGAGCTCGGCGAGCTCTCTGGTGGATACCTCATGGGTTGTAGTCATATCGATCTCCTCCGGGTGTGAATTTCTTGATGTACGGTTCGATCACCCGCCTCGGTCACGAGACGGGAAATCAACATTGATGTAGATTCTGAGGACAGAGTGCACCCGTCGGCGACGGGCGCATTCCGTCAGACGCGCACCGCGTAGTCGGAGGACGCAGGTTCGGCACCCGGCCACCGAACAGGCAGGTCCGAGGTGAGCGACGTAGCCACTTCGTCCCACGGACCGAGATGCACGGTACGCATGTTGCGAGACGCAAATTTCCAACGTCCATCTTCGCGGACGTACTCGTCTTCGTAACGCACGGCGCCGAACACCGTCGTCCCTCCAGTTGCGATCTCGAGGTGCGCGCCCACCAACCCTGTCGCGTGATCGTCGTCCACGAAATCGATCAGGACGTAGTGCGGGGTGTGAATGGTGGTTCCGAACGCGGCACGCGCTTGGCGGATCATGTCCGCGATCCCGCTGCCGGTAATCGCGCCGGGAAATCCCCCAGCCGAGAACGTCCCGTTCTCCGCGAAGGCATCGGCAATGGCGTCGAAATCGTCGAAATCCGAAGCAAGGAAGTAGCGGACCGCAAGGTCTTCCAACTCCGCCCTGTCCTCCAGTCGACGCACCCTGCTCTCGATGTCGGACATGTGCACTCCTTTGCGCAGTGAAGGAAATCCGGTGACTCGACCAAAGGGCTGAACCCCGAAGTCCTCGATCAACGTCAGTGTAGATCGGTGTTCTCGATCATTGTGCCCTGCGCCACAGATGTCAACCTTCGACCCCGCGGCCACAACTACTGAATCTACGCCATCGTAGATTGCATCAACGACATAGTTGACAGATTTCCGGCTCCGGAGGAGGCTGCAATCAGTCTCCGCGTCGGGAGTCATATGTCCTCGATGCACGGCTCGGCTTCACGGACGAAAGGAATCACCATGGGCTTCACAATGGAGGGCAAGGTCGAGACACACGAATCCGACTCGCGCACCGCTGTCCCCGACGGCGTGATCGTCGACGACTTTCACGCGATAGACCCCTTGCGCTTCCGAAACGTTCTCGGCCACTTCCCCACCGGCGTCGTAGCTGTGACCACCATGGACGCCGAGAACAACCCGACCGGCATGGCCGTCGGGTCCTTCACCTCGGTGTCGCTCGATCCGCCACTGGTCGCGTTCCTGCCCGACAAGTCGTCGTCCACTTTTCCCAAGATCCGCACGGCCGGACGCTTCTGCGCCAACGTGCTCGGCTCCGAGCAACAACAGATCTGCCGCAGCCTCGCCCGAAAGGGAACCGGCAAGTTCGCGGACGTCGAGTGGGCCCCCACCCCCTCCGGTATGCCTCGCATCGAGGGTGCGCTGGCGTGGATCGATTGCGAGATCGATGCCGTGCACGACGCCGGCGATCACCACATCGTCGTCGGCCGTGTGCGACACCTCGAACTCGACACACCCGAGTCGCCGCTGATCTTCTTCCAGGGCGGTTACGGCGGGTTCGCCGCCGACCGGCAAGCGGTATGACGTCCATTCTGATCGCCAATCGCGGTGAAGTAGCGCTTCGAATCATCCGCACCGCCACAGCACGCGGAATCAAGACGATTGCGGTGTACAGCGAGGATGAGCACGATGCCCCGCACGTCGCTGCTGCCGACCATGCACGTCCGCTTCGAGAAGCGGGCCCCGCCGCGTATCTGGATGTCGCGGCCATTCGCGACGCGGCTCTGGCGTCGGGGGCATCGACGGTCCACCCCGGATACGGATTCCTCAGCGAGAGCGCCGAGTTGGCTGAGGCCTGCGCCGAGGCGGGGCTGACCTTCGTCGGACCCGACGCTCACACGCTGAGAACTCTCGGGGACAAGTCCGCCACACGTGAACTCGCGACCGGCTGCGGAGTACCCGTACTCACTGCCACCGCAGGTCCCACATCGAAAACCGACGCGCGTCAGTTCGCGCAGTCACTTCCTGCCGGCGCGGTAATCGTGAAGGCCACCGCAGGCGGCGGGGGTCGTGGTATGCGAATAGTAGAGGATCTCACCGAACTCGATCGTGCCATCGACAGATGCCGTTCCGAGGCGGAACGCAGTTTCGGCCTGTCCGATGTCTACGTCGAGGCCTACCTACCGCGCGCACGGCACATCGAAGTCCAGGTCGTGGGCGATGGCGTGAGCACACCGATGCATCTCTTCGACCGCGACTGCACGGCGCAACGCCGCCACCAGAAAGTCGTGGAGATCGCACCCGCGCAGAACCTTCCCGATTCCACTCGCAAGGAACTCCACTCCGCAGCACTGACGTTGGCGTCCTCAGTCGGGCTGAGGGGACTTGCCACATTCGAGTTCCTCGTGGAGTCCGACCATCTCGATCGGTGGTACTTCATCGAGGCCAATCCACGCCTCCAGGTGGAACACGGAATTACCGAGGCGATCACCGGCCTCGACCTGGTCGGTCTGCAACTCGACGTCGCACAGGGACGCACGCTCGAGGACGTACAACTCTCACCGGCAACGCTCGGCGAACCGAACGGTGTCGCGATCGAGGCGCGGGTCACCGGCAGCCCGAGACCCGATGGCTCCGACGTACTCACCGACGTTCGGTTTCCGTCCGGTTCTTCGATCCGCGTCGACTCTCACGCACACGTAGGAATGCGAGTGGGAACCGGATACGACCCACTGCTGGCAAAGGTCATCGTGCACCGGGACGACGGCCACTTCGACTCAGCCGCAGCAGAACTGATCCATGCACTCTCGGATCTGACCCTGGACGACATGGATACCGACGTCACGACGTCGGCGTGGCTGCTGGGCAGTCACGAGTTCCGGTCCGGCACGGTGACGACACGAACGATCGACGATCATCTGGCAACACTCTCGATACCCGATGCACCGGCGGAGCCGGTGACACAACTCGATCTGCGGGCCCCGTCGCCGGGCACCGTCGTCGCGACGGCCGCGGTGCCGGGACAGGTCGTGCAAAACGGCGACGCGCTGATCACGCTCGAAGCCATGAAGATGGAGACCGACGTCAGCGCGACAACAGCAGGGCGCGTCGCCGACGTGTGGATTGCGGTCGGCGATACCGTGACAGCCGGCCAGTTGCTCGTGACCCTGAGGCTCGATGTAAGTCAGGACGACGCATCGACCGAGCCCATCGGCGTGAACGTCACGGCCGAGCGCACGGACCTTGCCGAGATCGAAGCACGGCAGCGCCGAACACTGGACGAGTCGCGTCCGGCGGCGATCGAACGTCGGCACGATCGCGGCAAACGCACCGCGCGCGAAAACGTCGACCATCTCGTCGACGAAGGGAGCTTTCACGAGCACGGATCTCTGGTCGTGGCTGCGCAGCGACGACGGAGGTCTCTGGACGAACTCGAATCCGAAACGCCGGCAGACGGCCTGGTCACGGGCTTCGGAAGGGTCGCCGGACGGCCGGTGGCAGTGCTCGCGTACGACTACACGGTGCTCGCCGGAACCCAGGGCCTTCAGAGCCACAAGAAGGCCGAGCGAATGTTCGAGCTGGCAGGCCGCAGAGGAACGCCGGTAGTTCTGTTCGCCGAAGGTGGCGGGGGCCGCCCCGGCGACACCGACGACATGTCTCGGGCGACGAGGATGGATCTCGGGACATTCGTCGCACTCGGACGGCTCAACGGTTCGGTTCCGACCGTGGGGATCGCGTCCGGTCGCTGTTTCGCCGGAAATGCTGCGCTGCTGGGATCGTGCGATGTCATCGTCGCGACTCGTGATTCGTCGATCGGCCTCGGCGGGCCCGCCATGATCGAAGGGGGCGGCCTCGGAGTGTTCGCCGCGGACGACATCGGGCCGGTGTCCGTCCAGGAGGCCAACGGGGTCATCGACATCGTCGTGGCCGACGAATCGGAGGCAGTCGACGTCGCACGGCGATATCTCGGATACTTCGCCGGCCCGAAGATCGAGTGGACCGCCGCGGACCAGCGAATCTTGCGCCACATCGTCCCCGAACGACGCAATCGGCCGTTCGACATCCGCACGTTGATCGACACCATTGCAGACGAGGGATCCGTTCTCGAACTCCGACGCGGATTCGCCGCCGGCTTGATCACTGCGCTGGTCCGGATCGAGGGACATCCCATTGGGCTCGTTGCCAACGACGGCAGCCGTGCAGGCGGCACGATCGGCAGCGCCGAAGCCGACAAGATGACCAGGTTCCTGCAACTGTGCGAGGCGTACGGCCTCGCTGTTCTCTCGCTCTGTGACACAGCCGGTTTCCTGGTCGGACCCGACGCCGAACGCACCGCCTCGGTACGTCATGTGAGCCGGCTTTTCGTCACAGCGCCTGCTCTCACCGTTCCGTTCTGTACGGTGATCGTCCGCAAGGCATTCGGACTGGGCGGCCAGGCCATGGCAGGCGGAAGCTTCCGCGTCCCGGACACCATCGTGGCATGGCCGTCGGCAGAACTCGGTGCCATGGGCCCGGAGGGGGCCGTCAGTCTCGGCTATCGTCGTGAGCTGGCTGCGATCGAGGACGCCGAGGAACGGGAGCGCATCTACCAACAGCACCTCGAGGACTACGTGGCGCAGGGCAAGGCCGTCAATGCGGCGTCCGTGTTCGAGATCGACGACGTCATCGATCCCGCCGCGACTCGCTCACGGATCGTCGATGTCCTCGCCGCTCCGCGTCCCGACCGCCCGACTCAGGTTCGCAGGCGCATCGACGCGTGGTAACGGTCATCCTCGAACGAATTTGCCCCGGAACCGATTCGGTTCCGGGGCAATGTCCTCGGTGCGCTATCGCGCGGTGTAGTTCTCCAGATCAGGGCGCCGCGTCATCTGCCAGTACTCGACGTTGAGGAACGGCATCACGAACACCACCCGTCCGTGCGAGTTCCGGTAGTACGTCGACATTCCACGATGCGTCCAGACCGTGCGTGCATGAGTCGAGTCCACCAGCTCGTTGTACTCCTCGTTCGCCTCGGGGCGCGCATCGATCGCCTTGATTCCCTTCTTGAACATCTCGGTCAGTAGCCCACGGATGTAGCGCATCTGGACCTCCATGAAGAACATGAAGCTGCCGCTACCCGGGAACGAGTTGGGACCACCAAGCATGAAGAAGTTGGGGAACCCTGGAACCGACACACCGAGGTAGGCCTTGGGGTCGTCGTCGTTCCAGACCTCACGGAGCGTTCGGCCGTCCATTCCCACGACGTCCATGGAACTCACGAATCGTGCTGCTTCGAATCCGGTGGCCCACACGATCACGTCCACGTCGTTCTCAGCGCCCTGATCGTCGACCAGGCCCTCGGGGCGGACAGCGGTGACGGACCTGTCGACGAGGTCGACGTTGTCCTTGCGCAGAGTCGAGTACCAGCCGTTGTCGAGCAGAATCCGCTTGCCGAACGGCGGGTAGTCGGGCATCACCTTGTCGAGCAGATCCGTTCGATCTCCGACCTGCGACGTGATGTACCGCGTGAAGTACTCTCGATGGGCATCGTTGCGGGCGTTCACCGAGCGTTCGGGATGCTCCCATTCCGGGTCGACGCGCAGCGACTCGATCACCTTGTCGCCGAACTGCCAGAACAAGCGAATCCAGTACCAGCTGTGGTAGATCGGGCAAGTTTGCATGAGGCGGCGCAGTTCCATGGGTATCGGGGCGCGGAACTTCTCGAACGGCGCGACCCATTGCGGCGAGCGCTGGTAGATACTGAGATGGGCGACGCGGTCCGCGATGGCCGGTGCGATCTGCATGGAGCTGGCACCCGTGCCCACGATAGCAACACGCTTGCCATCCAGATCGAGATCGTCGGGCCACGCAGCCGAATGGAAACTCGTTCCGGTGAAGCTGTCCATCCCAGGGACGTTCGGCGTCTTCGGGCGATTCAACACTCCCACCGCACTGATCACCACATCGGCCCTCAGCGTCGACGACGAGCCATCGGGATTGATCATGTCGACTGACCACTGCGCGGCGGCTTCGTCATACCGCGTCGACCGCACCTCGGTTCCATAACGAACACGCTCGCCGGCACCGAGGTCCTTCAGCACGGCTCCGAAGTAGGCCTGCAGTTCGTTGCGGAGTTCGAAGTGTGTCGTCCAGTCGTTCTTCGCGAATGAGAACGAGTACAGGTGACTGGGGGTATCGACACCCGCGCCGGGATACGTATTCTGCCACCAGTTTCCGCCGGCCTCCGGCTGCTTCTCCAGAATGACATAGTCGATGCCCATGTCCTCGAGCTGTTGCGCCGCAGCTATTCCCGCAACGCCTGTACCGATGACGACCACCGAGTATCCTTCCGGTGCATCGACAGGCTCCAGTGCGAGGCTCGGAGCGTCGGGCGCGGCACGGCGAGCGAGCTCGAGAGATAGCATGGGTCCGTACTCCTCCCCGACTTCTTCGCCCGTGCAGACACTGATCATCCGCACCGTCAGTTCCGGAGAGGGAGTCTCCACCGCAGGAAGAGCGCCGTTCTGCAAGTCGAGGATGGCCTTGACCGCGGCCTCCCTGATCTCATCCTGAATCGGCTCCTCGAGACCGCCCGAGTCGTGGTCGCCGAGACCTTTGCCTCTCGTCGGCCTGTATGGCGCTGCCAGCCACTTCTCGTCACCCGTCGTCTGGAACACGACCATGAGCAGCGAGGGCACATTTGCCCGTGCAACCGCGGTTCGAATCTCGGATTCGGTGAGCCGATCGGGATTGATTCGATCGTCGGTTGCTGCGCCTGCCTCCTGGACCTGCTGCGCTGCCTTCATCTGAGCACCTCTCGCGTCGAGTGCGGCGTCCGGAGCTGTGAGTCGCTCCTCGCCGAGATCACGAACTTTCAACATGGACGTTGAAAAGCCTTCGACTCATGGTGGCAGCCGTCGCGGAGAGTTGTCAACGCCCGCGTTGCAAAAGATGCGCCCATCTACACAAACGTTGACAACGTCAGCCCAGGCGGGCAACATTCGTGTTGATTTCCGTGTGTCAGTCGTCACATACATACGTCGGACCCGGGGCACAGGCCTCTGGCGACACTCACCCGAATGGACATCACCATGCCGAACACAGTCCGCTCCACGCCGCGCACCGAGGTGGTGCTCGACGTCCAGAAGTCGCGAAAGGCACTTGTCGCAGGTTCACTCGGCAATCTCATCGAGTGGTACGAATTCGCGATCTACGCCTACATGGCGCCGATCATCGCGCCCTTGTTCTTCCCGTCGGACAACCCGACTGCGTCGATACTCTCGACGTTCCTGCTCTTCGCCCTCGCCTTCTTCCTGCGCCCTGTCGGGGCAGTGATCTTCGGGCGGATGACGGACAGATTGGGACGTAAGCCCGTACTCGCGCTGATCATTGTGCTGATGACCATTGCCACGACGTGCATCGGCCTTCTGCCTACGCACTCCTCGATCGGAATCCTCGCGCCCCTGCTGCTGACGCTGTGCCGCATCGCCCAGGGATTGTCCGCGGGCGGCGAGATGGGCGGAGCGGTGTCCCTGATGGTCGAGTCCGCTCCCTCCGGCAAACGCGGGCTCTACGGCTCCTGGTCGTTCGTCGGAACCACCTTGGGCTTCGTGCTCGGCGGCGGCGTCGCGACACTTCTGGCAGTCCTTCTCTCCGACGATGCCATGGCTTCCTATGGCTGGCGGGTCGGGTTCCTCATTGCGGCTCCCATGGGCCTCATCGTCCTCTACCTTCGGCTCAAGGTCGACGAGACGCCGCACTTCAAGCAGATCCAGGTCGAGGTCGACTCAGGCAAACCTGCCGTCGGGGAACCCATCGAGCGACGACCACTGACGTTTCTCGCGGCAACCATGGGCGTCGTGGTCGTGTACAACGCAGTCGGCAACACCTTCATGGTCGGAATGCCGACTTTCCTGTCGACCAGCTACGACATGACCTTCGAGCGGTCCTACTTCCTTGCACTCGTCACCGGACTCATCGCCGGGCTGTCGATGCCGGTGTTCGGTGCACTGTCCGACCGCGTGGGACGACGCCCGGTGCTGATGTTCGGATCGGTTGCGGTGGTGGTCCTTTCCTATCCCCTCTATTTCATGCTGAATCTCGGCTTCGGCGGTGGACTGGTGGCACTCGTGATCGCCGGTCTGCTCATCGGCGTCGTCGGCGGCCCGATGCCGGCATTCCTGTCCGAACGTTTCCGTACCCGCAACCGTGCTACCGGCGTATCCGTGACCTACGCGTTGTCGGTGGCGATCTTCGGCGGCACGGCGCCGTACATCATCACTTGGCTTGCATCCACCACAGGTGATCCGCTGTCGGCGGCCTACTACACGCTTGGATGTGCAGCAATCAGTGTTGTTGCGCTATTGACGATTCGTGGCGCACAACGCTCGCAACACCGCGAGGAACTCGAGCTCTGACGAAGGTCGCACCCCCTGGTCCACTGGACCAGGGGGTACAGAGCTTTTCCGCTACCGTACGGCTGCAAATCCTCCGTCGACCGGAAGCAGCTGACCGGTGATGAAGTGCGACGCGTCGCTCGCCAGGAATACGAGCACCGGAGCCAGATCGCGTTCGGCGTTTCCGAACGTTCCACCGAGCGGAATGTCCTTGCGGAGCTGTTCCTGATAGGCGGCAAGCTCCTCTGGCCCCAGCGAGTTGGTGTATTTGTCGAACATCGGTGTGTTTACATAGGGCAGAACAGCATTGACGCGGATTCCGGATGGACCCCACTCACGGGCGACAGTCCTGGTCCACGTATGCACGGCACCCTTGGACGAGCCGTAGGTGGCGTTGGCCAATTCCCCGGTAAATCCGGACATCGACCCGAAGTTGATGATCGCCCCCGTGCCTGCCGACTGCATGATCCGGTACGCGGATTGGTTGGTATGAATCGTTCCCAGCACATTCACACGGTAGATGCTCTCGAACAAGTCATCGGTGATCTCCTCGGCCATCGCGGAGCGCTGCAGACCGGCGATGTTCACCAGGACATCGATTCCACCAAGTTCTCTTGCAGCACTGCGGAACAACGACTCGGTAGCATCACCGTCGGTGATATCGAGACGCGAGAACTCGACCACTCCGGGCCCAGCGTCGCTCGCTTCCTCCGCGACGACCCTACCGCCCTCCTCGTTCAGGTCGTACGAACGCACGGTCGCACCCTCCATGGCGTATGCCTTTACGATGGCAGCACCGATACCTTGGGCGCCACCGGTGACCAGGATGCGTTTTCCTTCGAGTTGCATGTTGACTTCTTTCAGATTGAATTCGGCTCCCGGCAAGCGTGATAACGAATGCTGCCCGAGGCGGATCACGGACCGAGTCGTCCACTTCGTTGATGATAGTTGCACAGCTGTAGTTAACTGCAACAACACTTTTCGATATACCACAAGCCGCCATCGACGGCATAGCGTAAAGGATCGAAGCAATGAAGGCATGGCGATTTACCGCGGTCAACGAAAAACTGCGACACGAAGAAGTCGGCGAACTGGTGCCCGGCCCCGAAGACATCGTCATCGACACCGGTGCGGTCGGCCTGTGCCACTCCGACATCGGGTTCATGAACGGAACTATCACGCACCTACTCGGACACGTCCCCATCACACTCGGCCATGAGATAGTCGGCACCGTCTCTGCTGTCGGATCGAACGTCTCTGAGTTCGTCCTCGGTGACCGTGTCGGGATACCTGCAACCACGGACGGCCCAGGGACCGCGATGGACGGCGGCTACGCCGAGAAGGTCAGGGTTCCGTCCCACCTCCCCGTAGCCTTACCCGATGGGTTGTCGTTTCGCGACGCGGCGTCGGCGACTTGTTCGGGTCGCACCGCGTACAGGGCAGTGCACACAGCTGGACAGATCGAATCCGGGATGAAGGTCGGTATAGTCGGATTCGGCGGCCTCGGCTACTTTGGTGTCCAGATCGCCAAGGCCGCAGGAGCTTCCGTGTTCGTCGCTGACGTCAATGAGGCACGGTGGCCACTCGCATGCCATCTGGGTGTCGAGTCGTGCTCGAAGGACATCCGTGTCTTCGAATCCGAGGATCTCGACGTGATCATCGACTTCGCGGGCGCGGACGGAACCCTCGACTCCGCAATCGGAGCCATTCGGCATGGCGGCCGCATCGTCGAGGTTGGGCTGGGCGTCGAAGCCACATCCGTTTCGATCCCCAGCATCACTATGAAAGAAGTACATATCGTCGGTGCATCGAACGGCACCAAAGCCGAAGCGAGCGCAATACTCGCGCTGATAGCCAAAGGGGCAGTACAGCCGAAGACCGAGCAGATCTCCTTCGGCGAGATTCCCGAAGGCCTGCACCGCCTCGAGCAGGGCGCACCTGACGGACGCCTCATCGCCGTACTCTAGGTCCGACCTCCGCTTGCCGCCGATAGGCGACGGTTGCCCGATGCTACTGCCGCCCCGCCCAACTGACCCCCGAAAGGGGCCCACTGAGTGGGACACCAGCGCATTGTGAACCTACCTGCGGTGATCCGGCACTGTTGACTTCGTGAGATCCGCGCCAGAGTCTGAATGGGCCTGCACAGCAACCCCCGTGCGGCCCCGACACGTTCGTTTGTAGTCAGACCGCCCGCGACGGTTCGGTCAGGAGGGTTTCCCGTTCAATTGTCACACTTTGATCTTGGAAACCCTCCGTGTGCCCGCCCTGTAGCGACACCCTTCGAGGAATCAACCGTTACGCTGAAAACCATGCCGACGGACCGCGGACTCAAGTTCATGAACGCCGCCCACCGCGCCCTGCTGCGCATTACCGGCGGGCGGGTCGGGCGGAGTTTCGGCAAGATGCCGGCGGTGGAGTTGACCACCGTCGGCCGCAAGACCGGGAAGGTGCACAGCGTCATGCTGACCGTCCCGGTGCGGGAAGGCGACACCCTCGTCGTGGTGGCGTCACGTGGTGGCGACGACCGCAACCCCGCGTGGTTCCTGAACCTGCAGGCCAACCCGGTGGTCCAACTGTCGCTCCAGGGAAACCCCGCGCAGTCCATGCGCGCTCACGTGGCCACCGCCGAGGAGCGGGCCCGTCTGTGGCCGAGGGTGACTGCCGCCTACAAGGGATACGCCGGTTACCAGAAGAAAACGGACCGCGAGATTCCTCTGGTTCTGCTCGACCCCACGACCTGACCGCGGTCACCGCCGGCAGAACACGGTTCGGTTGCAGTCCGGCGCAGTGAGCCGGTTCCACTCTTAACCTCGACCTCACCCTTATAGATTTGCGGGTTCCGGGCGGGCGAGGTTGGGAGTGACGTGGACACTGAAGATGCTGCGCTGCACAAGTCCGGCACCCGACACCGTCCGCGGCGCGGGTGGATCGTAACGACGCTGATGCTTCTCGTCTTCATGGGTGCGCCTGCCCCGTCGGCGACGGCCGAAGCGATCGTGCAACCGGTGGCAGCGGACCCGAGCGTCGTCCGCGCATCCGACGGCATGTTCTACATGTACACAACCGCCGACGACTGGGGCGACGGCCAGGGCATGCACAACATGTCGATCTTCAAGTCCGCCGACCTCATGGACTGGATGTACCTCGGCGACGTCTTCCCCGACCGGCCCGCGTGGCATCCCGACGGCAAGCTCGCGTGGGCGCCGAACGTGCTCGAGTCCGACGGTCAGTTCAGCCTGTACTACTCGCTTTACGACGAGTCGAACCCGTGCATCGGTCTCGCCACCGCCGATCGGCCCACCGGACCGTGGACCGATCTCGGCCGGCCCGTGTTCTGCGCCCACGACGTCGGCGTCGGCGGCACCATCGATCCGTTCGTGTGGGACGACGGCACGACGAAGACCATGTTCGTCGGCAACTTTCAGGGCGTCCACGCCATCCCGCTCAGCCCGGACGGGACCGCTGCGGCCGGCGAACCCGTACGCGTCGCGGACGAGCGCTTCGAGGGCCCCTACGTCGAATTCCACGACGGCTACTACTACCTGTTCCTCTCGGCCGGCAACTGCTGCAACGGCGCCGACACCGCCTACCGCGTCCTCGTCGGCCGGTCGGAGACGCTGACGGGGCCGTACCTCGACCGGAAGGGCCAGGACCTAAACGACGGCGGAGGGGCCCTCATCCTCGCCGGCAGCGAACCGTGGGCAGGGCCGGGCCACAACACGGTGGTCTCCGACGACGCGGGCTCGGATTGGATCGTGTACCACGCCATTCCGCGCGACAACCGGGATCTGCCCAGCGGAGCCCGCCGGCGCGAAGGGATGATCGACCGGATCGTGTGGGCGAACGGCTGGCCCGAGGTGGGTGACGGTTCGCCCGCGTCGACTGGGCCGGCGAACCCCGACACGGATCTGCCGGTGCGGGTCACGTTGCGCGCCGATTCCGACACCACGCTGCCTCCGGGCGGCGGGACCGTCGACACCACCATGCTCGTCGAGGCCCCCGATGATCGGCCCTACGCGGGGCAGGTGTGGGTGAGCGCCGTGTCGCCGGACGGCCAGACCAGCGATCCGTTCTTCGGGCCGGTCGATGTAGACCTGCAACCCGGCGAGGTGTTCGAGGAGGCCATCGCCTACACGGTCCCGGGAGATGCGGTCGCGGGTACCTACTACGCCTACGCGTTCGCGGGCACCTACCCCGACGAGACCGTCGAGTTCGGCACCGTTCACGCCGTGAAGTCCGGCGACGAGGCCAGGATCAGCCCGGTCCGCTCGGTGTCGCTGCACCTCGGCACGGTCGCGCGCTGACGAGGCACTCCGGCAAGGAACAACCGATTCGGTTTCCGATTCTCACTTTGACAACTGAATCCGCAACATTTCTCGCCTATCGCTATTGAAATAGTGGCAGGCGTAGGTCAGGATGGGTGCCACGGTGACGTGCCTCACACGTCACCTTTCGGTCATTCCACCAACAAAGGTGCTCCATGCTGCAGACAGTGTTCGAGAAGAATCAACCGAACGCGAAGGTCGTCGACCATGCGCTCCGGCGCACCCGGTTGGCACCGTTCTGGATCGAGGACGTCGCCGACACCCCCACCTACCCGGCCGCCTCGGCCGACGCCGCGTACGACCTGGTGGTCGTCGGCGGCGGATACACCGGACTCTGGAGTGCTCTGCTCGCGAAACAGCGCCACCCCGAACTGTCCGTCGCGCTCGTGGAGGGCGAGACCATCGGATGGGCGGCATCCGGCCGTAACGGCGGGTTCGTCGAAGCCAGCCTGACCCACGGCAGCGAGAACGGACGACGACGCTGGCCGGGGGAGATCGACGCCCTCGAAGCGCTCGGGCTCGAGAACCTCGACGCCATCGAGAAGACCGTCCACACTCTGGGGTTGGACTGCGATTTCGAACGGAACGGCGCGATCTCGGTCGCGATCGCCGATTACCAGGCAAAGGACGTGTTCCACACTCCGCCGAGCGCTACCACCACGGTGCTCGACGGGCCCGCGATGCGCGCGCAGGTGAACTCGCCGACGTATCTGGCCGGTCTGTGGGACAAGCAGTCCACCGCGCTGGTGCATCCGGCCAAGCTCGCCACCGAACTCGGCCGGGCGTGCGCGGAGCACGGTGTCGAGATGTTCGAGCACACCAAGGTTCTCGATCTCGTCCGCTCCCGATCGTCGTCCCGGGTCGGCGTTCGGACGGCGTCCGCGACCCTGTCGGCCGGACGAGTGATCCTGGCAACCAATGCGTTTCCGTCCCTGCTGAAGAGGTACCGGCTGCACACGGTTCCGGTGTACGACTACGTGCTCATGACCGAACCGCTGTCCGACGCACAGCTCGCGGAGGTCGGATGGTCTGCGCGACAGGGCGTCGCCGACATGTCCAACCAATTCCACTACTACCGGCTCACCCGCGACAACCGAATCCTCTGGGGCGGATACGACGCGATCTACCATTTCGGGCGGGGAATGCACCACGACCTCGAAGACCGCCCCGAATCCCACGCGAGGCTCGCGAGCCACTTCTTCACGACGTTTCCTCAGCTCGAGGGCCTCGAGTTCACCCACAAGTGGGGCGGCGTCATCGATACGTCGACACGCTTCTGCTCGTTCTTCGGTTCCGCGGCGAAGGGGCGGATCGCGTACGCGGCCGGCTTCACCGGTCTCGGTGTCGGCGCCTCCCGCTTCGCGGCGAACGTCATGCTCGACAAGGTGTCCGGCGAGACGACGGCGTTGACGGAATTGGACTTGGTGAAGTCCATGCCCCTCCCCTTCCCGCCCGAACCGTTGGCGGCGGCCGGCATCAACGCCACCCGGTGGTCCCTCGATCGCGCCGATCATCAGGAAGGCCGACGGAACCTGTTCCTCAAGGCTCTCGACGCGGTGGGATTGGGGTTCGACTCGTGATCGACCCCGCGATCGGGGTCGTCGCCTGGGAATCCGGACCGCACATCGAGGCTCGAACCGCCGATCTCGACTACCACCGTCTCCCGGACGAGCAGGTGATCGGCGACAGCGTGCCGATGGTCGGCGAACGAGTGCTCGGCGACTTCGCCGGTGTCACCGTCGGCGTGTGGGAGATCGAGCCCAGCACCTCGTGCGACGTCGAGATCGACGAGGTGTTCGTGGTGCTCAGCGGCGACGCGACCGTGCAGTTCGAGGATGGCACCCCGGATCTCGAGCTCAGTCCCGGAAGTGTCGTCCACGTGCGGTCCGGCCAGAAAACCAGGTGGATCGTGCGTGACACGCTGCGGAAGGTCTTCATCGCCGCACCGGCAACATAACCGCGAAAACCACTGCACCCCTGTACTACACCTGCACGGGCACGTCTGCCCGCATCCGCACACCTCGAGGGAGAATTGATGAGCATTGCCGAACCTCCACCCTTGAAGACCCAGCCCTCGAAGACCCAGAACCCGCTCGGCTCCGCGAAGGGCCTCAACAGCGGCGCACTGGGGTTGATCGGCAACACGGTGATCGGGCTGTCCTCGGTCGCGCCCGCCTACAGCCTCGCCGCGACGCTGGGTTACGTCGTTCTGGCAGTCGGCGACAAGGCACCGTCGATGTTCCTCGTCGCGTTCATCCCCATGTTGCTCACGGCGTTCGCCTACCGCGAGCTCAATCGCGACACGCCGGACTGCGGGACCTCGTTCACCTGGGGCACCAAGGCGTTCGGTCCGTGGATCGGATGGATGGCGGGGTGGGGACTCGCCGTGTCCGCGATCATCGTCCTCGCCAACACCGCGGAGATTGCGGCAATCTACCTGTTCGAGGTTCTCGGGTTGCACGCGGCAGCCGAGTCGCTCGCCGCGAAGGTGCTGCTGGGGTGCTTCTTCATCGCGGCCATGACGTACGTCAGCTTTCGCGGCATTCTCATCAGCGAACGGCTGCAGAATGTCCTGATCGCGGTGCAGTTCACCGTCCTCATCGGGGTCAGCGTCATCGCACTGTCGAAGGTGTTCGGCGGCACCGCCGGCCCGCAGGCGATCACCCCGAAACTCGACTGGATCATTCCCACCGGCATCTCGATGTCCAGTGCCGCACAGGCCATCATCCTGTGCATCTTCATCTACTGGGGGTGGGATGCCTGCCTGGCAGTCGGTGAGGAAACAAAGGATTCCGAGCGGACCCCCGGCCGCGCCGCGGTCTTGACCACGGTCATTCTCGTCGCCACGTACGTCCTCGTCGGATACGCGGTCCTGTCGTTCGCCGGGTTCGGCGACACCGGCATCGGCCTGAACAATCCCGAAAACGTCGACGACGTGCTGACCACCCTGGGCGGGCCGGTCGCCGGACCGGTCGCCGCCTCGCTGCTGCTGCTGACCGTCTCGATCTCCGCGCTCTCCTCGACCCAGACCACCATCCTGCCGACGGCCCGCGGAACATTGTCGATGGCGGTCTACGAAGCACTGCCGCGAAAATTCTCCACCGTGCACCCCCGATACATGACCCCCGGTTTCGGAACCCTGGTCATGGGAGCGTCGGCGCTCCTGTTCTACCTGGTCCTGTCGTTCGCGAGCGCCAACGCCCTGCAAGATTCGGTGGCGTCGCTCGGACTCGCGGTCGCCTTCTACTACGGCATCACCGCCTACGCGTGCGTCTGGTACTTCCGTCGGACACTCCTCGACTCGGCCCGGAATCTGTTCATGCGCGGCATCTTTCCGCTGCTCGGTGCCCTCTGCATGACGTGGGCTTTCGTTCAGAGCGCCGTCGACATGCTGCGTCCCGACTACGGATTCACCGCGTTCGGTCCGTTCGGGGGCGTGTTCGTTCTCGGCGTCGGAATGCTGGTGGTCGGAATCCCCCTGATGTTGCTGTGTTTCGCGACCGGCTCCCGGGACTTCTTCCGCGGACGCACCCTCACCGCCGACACGGAAGTGAAGGTGCCCGAGTCGTGAGTGCCGACGTCACCGGGAAGAGGCGATAGTTTCCGAAATGTCCGAGCCGATTGTCTTCGACACCACGAGCAAGGGAGGATTCGAGCATGTCTGAGCAGCCTGCCTCTCTCGATCCCGTGTCCAAGCAGATCATCGAGCAACTTCAGGAGGATGGACGGCGGTCGTACTCGGCCATCGGCAAGGTCGTCGGATTGTCGGAAGCGGCTGTACGCCAACGCGTGCAGAAGCTGATCGACACCGGCGTCACGCAGATCGTCGCGGTCACCGACCCCGTTCAAGTGGGATTCTCACGTCAGGCCATGGTCGGAATCCGCTGCTCCGGGGACGTCACCGACATCGCCGCCCGGCTCGCCGACGTCGACGCCATCGACTACGTCGTGTTGACGGCAGGCGCCTACGACATTCTGGCCGAGATCGTATGCGAGAACGACGACCACCTCCTGACCGTGCTCAACAAAGAAATTCGCACTATTCCCGGTGTGCTCGGCACCGAGACGATGGTGTACCTGAAACTTGTCAAACAGCAATATGATTGGGGAACCCGATGACCACGGTTACCACCTCTTCGCCCACGACGCCGCAACTCGAAGCGGCAGCCCGCCGCCACCTGTGGGGGCATTTCTCCCGGCACGGGCAGAACATCACCCCGCCGATCATCACCCGCGGTGAGGGTGCCCGGATCTGGGACGCGGCCGGCAAGAGCTACCTCGACGGGCTGTCCGGGTTGTTCGTGGTTCAGGCCGGTCACGGCCGGACCGAGCTCGCCGAGGCCGCCGCCAAGCAGGCCGAACAGCTCGCGTTCTTCCCGCTCTGGTCCTACGCCACCCCACCGGCGATCGAACTCGCCGAACGCCTCGCCGGCTACGCCCCCGGCGATCTGAACCGGGTCTTCTTCACCACCGGCGGCGGCGAGGCCGTCGAAAGCGCCTGGAAACTGGCCAAGCAGTACTTCAAGAAGGTCGGCAAACCCGGCAAGCACAAGGTGATCTCCCGCTCCATCGCCTACCACGGCACCCCGCAGGGCGCCCTCGCCATCACCGGCATCCCCGCCCTGAAGGCCCCGTTCGAACCGCTCACCCCCGGCGCGTTCCGGGTCCCCAACACCAACATCTACCGGGCCCCCGAACCCCTCGGCTCGGACCCGAAGGCGTTCGGGATCTGGGCCGCCGACCGGATCGCCGAGGCCATCGAATTCGAGGGCCCGGACACCGTCGCCGCCGTCTTCCTCGAACCGGTGCAGAACGCCGGCGGCTGCTTCCCGCCCCCGCCCGGCTACTTCGAGCGGGTCAGGCAGATCTGCGACGAGTACGACGTGCTGCTGGTCTCGGACGAGGTGATCTGCGCGTTCGGCCGGATCGGGTCGATGTTCGCGTGCGACGACTTCGGGTACGTCCCCGACATCATCACCTGCGCCAAGGGCCTCACGTCCGGGTACTCCCCGATCGGGGCGATGATCGCCTCGGACCGATTGTTCGAACCGTTCGCCGACGGGACGTCGATGTTCGCGCACGGCTACACCTTCGGCGGGCACCCCGTCTCGGCGGCGGTGGCATTGGCGAACCTGGACATCTTCGAACGCGAGGGCCTCAACGCCCACGTCGCCGAGCAGGCGCCGGCGTTCCGGGCCACCCTCGACAAGCTCACCGATCTGCCGATGGTCGGGGACGTGCGCGGCGAGGGCTTCTTCTACGGCATCGAGCTGGTCAAGGACAAAACCACGAAGGAGTCGTTCACCGATGACGAGGCCGAACGGATCCTGCACGGGTTCCTCTCCACCGCCCTGTTCGACGCCGGCCTGTACTGCCGGGCCGACGACCGCGGCGACCCGGTCATCCAACTCGCCCCGCCCCTGATCTGCGGACAGACCGAATTCGACGAAATCGAAAACATCCTCCGCAGCGTCCTCACCGAAGCCTGGACCCTGCTGTGAACCACCAGGACCTTCCCGGGCTGTACGTCGGCGGCCGCTACCGGGACGGCCGGGCGGCCGAACGGTACGAGGTGCTCGATCCGGCCACGGGCGAGGTGATCTCCTCCCGCACCGAAGCATCGGTGGACGACGTCGACGACGCGGTCGCCACCGCGAAGACCGCCTACGCGGACTGGTCGACGACGAGCCCGGGCGAGCGTTCCGCCGTCCTGACTCGATGGGCTGCCGAGCTCACGGAGATGTCCGACGACATCGCACGCACCGAAACCCGGCAGACGGGCAAACCGATCAAACTCTCGACCGAGTTCGACGTTCCCGGGTCGATCGACAACGTGTCGTTCTTCGCCGGCGCGGCCCGCAATCTGGAGGGCAAGGCGTCGGGCGAGTACTCCCCCGACCACACGTCCAGCATCCGCCGCGAACCGGTCGGGGTGATCGGCTCGATCGCGCCGTGGAACTATCCACTGCAGATGGCCGCGTGGAAGGTCCTGCCCGCGGTCGCCGCGGGCAACACCATCGTGCTCAAACCGGCGGAGATCACTCCCCTGACGTCGCTGCTGTTCGCGGAGGCCGCGTCCCGAGCCGGAATGCCGGACGGCGTCGTCAACGTGATCACCGGCCGCGGCGTGACGACGGGGTCGTCGCTGGTGTCGCATCGGGACGTGAGCATGGTGAGTTTCACCGGATCGACGCCCGTGGGACGGCAGATCGCGGCCGCCGCGGCGGGCAAGCGACTTCATCTGGAACTGGGCGGGAAGGCCCCCTTCGTGGTGTTCGACGACGCCGATCTCGAGGCGGCGATCAACGGAGCCGTCGCCGGTGCCCTCATCAACTCGGGCCAGGACTGCACCGCGGCCACCCGCGCCTACGTGCAGCGTCCGCTGTACGACGACTTCGTCGCCGGGGTGGCCTCACTCATGGATACCGTCCGCCTGGGCGACCCGTCCGATCCCGAGACCGACATGGGGCCGTTGGTGTCGCGGCGACAGCAGCAGCACGTCGCCGGATTCATCGATCGCGCCCGCGACACCGGGGCGAAGATCGTCCGCGGCGGATCCGTCCCCGGGGGCGACCTCGCATCCGGCTTCTACTACGAGCCGACGCTCGTCGTGGGTGCCGACCAGTCGAGTGAGATCGTGCAGCGGGAGATCTTCGGCCCGGTTCTCGTCGTCCTGCCGTTCGACAACGATCCGGACGGAATCGCGCTCGCCAACGACACCGACTTCGGGCTGGCGGCGTCCGCGTGGACACGGGACCTGTACCGGGCTCAAACCGCCTCCCGCGACATCGCCGCGGGCTGCGTGTGGATCAACGACCACATCCCGATCATCAGCGAGATGCCCCACGGCGGGTACAAGGCGTCCGGTTACGGCAAGGACATGTCGACGTACTCGCTCGACGAATACACCAACGTCAAGCACGTCATGTCCGACATCACCGGAACCGCCAGGAAGGACTGGCACCGGACGGTGTTCGGCGACCGAGGATAAGCCCGATCGCCGGGACGGCAGCGTGTGTGCCGTCCCGGCGACCGCGGCGGTTCTGCCGAGTCCCGCCCTGTGCGCGACTACGCTGACGAACAGGCGCGTTCGCTTCAGCTGAAAGGCAGAGACGATGCATGTGACTCCGTTCGCCTGGATTGTGACGATCATCGTGATCGTCGCGCTGCTCGCGTTCGACTACTTCTTCCACGTCCGCCACGCGCACATCCCGACGCTGAGGGAAGCGGCGATCTGGTCGTCGATCTACGTCGGACTCGCGTTGCTCTTCGGAGTCGCGGTCCTGATCTTCGGCGGCGTCGACATGGGCTCGGAGTACTTCGCCGGCTACGTCACGGAGAAGGCGCTGTCCGTCGACAACCTCTTCGTCTTCCTCATCATCATGTCCAGCTTCCGGGTGCCGCGCGAAGACCAGCAGAAGGTCCTGCTGTTCGGCATCGTGTTCTCGATCTTCGCCCGGACCGCGTTCATCTTCCTCGGTGCCGCGCTGATCAACTCGTTCGCGTGGGTGTTCTACTTCTTCGGCCTGATCCTGCTGATCACCGCCGGCAACATGCTGCGACCCGAGACCGAGGATTCGCACTCGGCGGACAACTTCATCATCCGGATCGCGAAGAAGTTCATGCACACCACCGAGCACTACGACGGCGACAAACTCTTCACCATCGAGAACGGCAAGCGGGCGATGACGCCCATGCTGCTGGTGATGGTTGCGATCGGCGGCACCGACATCCTGTTCGCGCTCGACTCCATTCCCGCGATCTTCGGCCTCACCCAGAACGTCTTCGTCGTCTTCACGGCCACCGTGTTCTCGCTGATGGGTCTGCGGCAGCTGTACTTCCTGCTCGACGGTCTCCTCGACCGCCTCATCTACCTGTCGTACGGACTGTCCGCGATCCTCGCGTTCATCGGGGTCAAGCTGATCCTGCATGCGCTGCACGAGAACAACCTGCCGTTCGTCAACGACGGCGAACCGGTGAACGTCATCGAGATCAGCACGTTCGCGTCGCTGGCCGTCATCATCGGCATCCTCGTCATCACCGTGATCGCGTCGCTCACCAGCAAGCGGGGCAGGGCACAATCCGCCATCGCCGGTGCCCGGCGGCACGCGATCAACTACCTCGACCTCGACTACACCGCCGACCTGGCCGAGCGCGAACGCATGTATGACAAGTTGCGGGGCGAGGAGGAACAGCTCAAGAAGCTCGACCCGAAGTTCAAGAAGATGGTCCGCGAGGAAACCGCACTCATGGACCTCATCAAGCGCGCCCACCAGGAGCACGACGCGTTTCTCAAACAGAATTAGACGAACAACGAAGCGCCCACCGAATCGGCGGGCGCTCCTGTGACTCGTGCCCCATCCCCATGAAGGCACGCGCCGCGACTACCTCCTCCTCATCCGCATTCCGCCGTCCGCCATGCCCATGGCGGTGATACCGAGACCCAGCAGACAGACGACGATGCCGCAGATCACGTTCGACCAGATCATTCCCGCCGTGGTGGTAACTCCGACGACCAGCCACGGGCTGACGATCATCCACAGACCCAGCAGCGGCGCGACGAACGCCATGCCGTGCGTGCGTGAGTAGGCCGACGTGAAACCGACGGCAAGCAGTGCCACCGCAACACCCGACAACAGATTGCACATCGCCAGGCCCGACTGGCTCGCGAACCCGACAATCCACGGCGACGCCGCCATGTAGAGGCCCGCCATGAACATCAGGCCCTCGGTGACCTGCGTCATCGGCTGTTCCGAGACTCGGTCGTAGCGAGCCCGCAACTCGGCGATATCAGGGTGTCTCTCGATCGACATACCTGGTGTCGTCATCACCCACCTCCTTGAAAAAGAGAACCAATCCCTACCGAAGGGGGTGCCCCGAACTTGGCAGGGCAAACCAGCGATAACCAGGTAATTTTTGCGAATTTGTGCTACCGACCAGTCCCCTCGGACCGCGGCGCCCTTGGGCAAGCGTCCAGGGGCGGGCATACTCGAATTGTGTGGTGGATTGCCTGGGTCGCGCTCGTGTGGGTAGCACTGTCGGTGCCGCTCGCGATCCTCATCGGGAGAGCGATACGGCAGAAAGACCTGCGCGAACTACCCGCCAGGGAAGACACGACAAGAAAGAACGACCCGCCCGACCGAACGGTTGCGTGACCGCGCCCCAGCGCGCGCAGTCCCGGCGCAGCTTGGAAGGATAGCGGGATGGCGCTGCCCTTCTATCCACTCGTGTTCATGAACCTGTTGTTTGCGGCGACCACACTGTGCCTTGCACGCCCCTCCCGCCTGTCCGCCGCAGCCACCGTCGCTGCCGCCGTTCTGTGGCTGTTCGGCAACGGACCGCTCGAGGGTCAAGTCCTCTGGGAGTTCGACGCCACGCACGGCCTCACGGTGTCCGACCTGCTGTCCGTTGCGGCCGTCGCCATCGCCGCGTGGACGTTCGCGACTACCGAGGACCGACCGTGGGCTCGGCGAACCGGGCGACGCCGCCGAACGCCGTTCCGGATTCGGTACTGAGCGGGCTCAGCGTCTCGAGGACGCCCCGACCACCCTCAACACCGCAGCTGACGTCATATGCCAATGCGTACTGTCGACGATCCGGTTTCGGACAGCGCCCGCCACGTAGGGCTCCCAGCTCGCTGCCGCCGCCGATCCCGTCGGATCGTCCCGTCCGGCAGTGAAGAACGCGACATCACCGCGAAAGACACCCGGGGTGTGGTGATCGAGCAGCGCGCAGTTGTGTGCGGCACCCTCGATCAGCCTGTGGAGTTGGTCGCGGCTGAGAACGGCCGTGGGGCCGCCCGTCGCAGCCAGTAGGTCCACCGCCGATTCGGGTGTCATGTCCGCAACGGCCGCAGGCACGTCCGCATCGACGCCGATTCCCGAGAGCAGGTCGCTCACACTCACCGGCATCTCCGTGTCCCTCGGGTCCGGTTGATGCGCGTAACTGTCGAGCATCACGACGGTCGCCACCTCGTGACCCGCAGCTTGCAGTTGCACTGCGACTGCATGCGCGAGGACGCCGCCGAGCGACCAGCCCAGAAGTTCGTACGGACCGCGAGGCTGGATCCGGCGGATCTCCCCCACGTACCTCGCCGCGAAATCGTCGATCGATGCCGGCAGCGGGTCCTCGCCGTTGATCGCCGGCGACTGGAGGCCGTAAATCGGCCGATCGGGATCGATCCTGGACGTCAAACCCGTGTAGCACCAGGCGAGACCCACGATCGGGTGGAAGCAGAACAGTGGGCGCCCCTCCCCCGCGGTCCTGATGGGGAAGACCACGTCGAGCGCCCCGTCACGTTGTCGATCGGCCGAACTCAGCCGTTCCGCTATCGAACTCGGGGTCGGATCCGTCATCACCATCTGCAGTGGAACCACAACGCCGATGGACGCCTCGAGGGCACTCACCACGCGCACCGCCATCAGGGAGTTTCCGCCCAGCTCGAAGAAATTGTCGTCCGCACCCACCGTCTCGAGACCGAGCAGCTCCGCGAAGGCGATTGCCACCGCAACCTCGATGTCCGTCACCGGGGCGCGGAACGGCCGTGGTTCGAACCGCGGCTTCGGAAGTGCACGCCTGTCGAGCTTCCCCGCCGACCCCAGGGGCAGTTCCTCCAGGATCATGATCTGCGACGGCACCATGTACGCGGGTAACCGTTCTCGCGCAGACGCCGCCAATTCACGAGTGTCGATCCGCTGACCCTGTTCGGCCACGACGTAACCGACGAGGTGGTCACCGCCACGCTCGTCCGAGACCAGCGCCACGGCGGCCTGGGACACCCGCACCGCCGCCTCCAGCACCGACTCGATCTCCCGCAGTTCGATGCGCAAGCCGCGCAGCTTGACCTGGAGGTCCGTTCGGCCCAGGTACACCAGCTGACCGGTTCGGGTCCACTTCACGAGATCGCCTGTGCGGTACAGGCGTTCTCCCCGCCGACCGAAGGGATCGGCCACGAATCGTTCCGCAGTGAGCTCGCTCCGTCCCACATACCCGCGGGCCAATTGGTCGCCGCCGAGATAGAGCTCGCCGGCTACACCCACCGGAACCGGATTCAGCCGTGCGTCCAGCACGTACGCCTGGGTGTTCCACACCGGCGCACCGATCGGCACTCGCGCATCCACGGATTCGCCCAGCCTGAACGCTGTCGCGCTGATCGCCGCCTCGGTGGGACCATACGTATTGTGGAACGCGCCCGGACGGAGCGCGATCACGTCCTCCGCGAGTTCCGACGACACCTCCTCGCCGCCCACATGGAGGTGTCGTAGCGAGGACAGGGTCTCCCCCTCAACAATTGCGAGGAACGCGGCCAGTACCGACGGCACGAAATGCATCATGGTGATCCGGCGATCGCGGATGACGGCCGCCAGATAGTCGAGGTCGCGATGCCCGCCGGGCCGCGTCACCACCAGTTGGGCACCCACGATCAGGGGCAGGAAGATTTCCCACACCGAGACATCGAACGTGTACGGAGCCTTGAGCACTCCGCGGTCGTCGGCAGTGACCTCGTATTCTTCGGCGAGCCAGCGCAGCTGATTCACGATCGCGGCGTGGCTGACGGCCACGCCCTTGGGTCGTCCCGTCGATCCCGACGTGAACAGCACATAGGCCGTGTTCTGCGGCCGCAGCGGGCGCATCCGCTCGGCGTCGCAGATCGGCCGCGAACTGAACCCGGACAGATCGACGGTGTCGATGTCGACGTGCGCGATACCGGCAGGCAAGGACGCGCGGGTCCACGAAGTGGTCAACACCAGTTCCGCCGCCGCGGAGCCCAGCACGTCCTCGATACGCTCTGCCGGGTGGTCGGGGTCGAGAGGCACGTACCCACCGCCGGCCCGGAGGACCGCGCACATTCCGACGATCATGTCTGGTGAGCGCTCGAATGCAAGCGCGACAAGGGATTCCGGGCCTATCCCGCGCTCGAGGAGCAGCCTCGCCAGGCGGTTGACACGCGAGTTCAGCTCGCCGTATGTCAACGAATCGCCCTCGAAGACGACGGCAACGGCATCGGGGGTGTCGGCCACCTGAGCATCGAGAAGATCGACCAGCGTCGATGCGCGCAGCTCCACGTCCGTCGAATTCCACGTGTCCAGCATCTGGACCGTCTCGTCGTCCGTCAGCAAGGACAGATCGCGGACCCGATGACCCGGTTGCGTTGCGAAGACCTCGGCGACGCGCACCATACCCCGGACGAACCGATCCGCCGTCTCCGAATCGAACAGCTCGGTGGAGTACGTGAGCGTCCCGGCGACACCGGCAGGGTCACCGTTCTCGTCGTAACTGTCCGAGAGCGAGAAGTCGAGGTCGAACTTGGTGACATGCGCGTCGATCTCGAGCGGCGCAATGGTCAGTCCCGGCAGTTCCAGCTTCGCCTCGGCCTGGTTCTGAAACGCGAGCATGACCTGAAACAGCGACGAATACGATTGCGAACGAACCGGGTTCAGAATCTCGACCAGCCGCTCGAACGGAACCTCCGCGTGGGCCATCGCCCCGAGATCGGTCTCCCGGACCTGGTCCAGCACGTCGAGGAGGGAGGCGTCGGGATCCACCGTGGTACGCAGCACCAGCGTGTTGACGAACATTCCGACCACGTCGTCGAGCACCCGCTCACCGCGGCCCGCGACCGGAGTGCCGATCACGATGTCCGAGGTGCCCGTCACGCGCGCCAGCAACACCGCCAGAGCGGCATGCATCACCATGAACAGGGTCGTATTGTGTTGTTGTGCAACATCGCCGAGACGTCGATGCGTGTCGGCCCCGATGGTCACGGGTACCACGGCACCCCGATGGGTGCGTGCCGCGGGTCGGGGGCGATCGGTCGGTAGCTCGAGGAACTCGGGAATACCCGCGAGTGTGCGCGTCCAGTAGGCGAACTGCTTCGCGGCCGGCGACTCCGGATCACCTTCATCGCCCAGCACCTCGCGCTGCCACAGCGCGAAATCGGCATACTGAACCGCGAGCGGTGTCCACCCGGGACGGTCGCCCCTCGCCCGCGCCAGGTACGCCGCCGCCACATCCCGCGCCAGCGGTGCCATGGAGAAGCCGTCCGCACTGATGTGGTGGACCACCACGACCAGGATCAGTTCGTTGTCGCTCACCCGCAGGAGCCGCCCACGGATCGGGACCGATGCCGAGACGTCGAATCCCCGTGCGACGACCGAGAGTACGTGGGCGTCCACGGCATCTGCTGTCACGACTGTCGGCGACAAATCCAATTCCACAGTTTCAGCGGGCACCACGATCTGCACCGGCTCGCCGTCGTCTTCGGGGAACACCGTGCGGAGAGATTCGTGCCGTTCCAGCACGTCGCGCACCGCCTGTTGCAGTGCGGGCACGTTCAGGTCTCCGGTCAACCGCACGGCCAGGGGGATGTTGTAGGCCGGGGAAGCGGGGTCGAAGCGGCTCAGGAACCACATCCGCTGCTGCGCCGGCGACAGGGGAACACGTTCCGGTCGAGGCCGCCGCGACAGGACCGGCCGGTTACCCGTGCCCAGCACCGAAGACACCTGCTCGGCCAGTGCCTCTACCGTCGACGCCTCGAACAGCATCCGGACCGGCACGTGCGCATTCAACGCCTCCCCCAATCGGGCGGCCGCCTGCGTCGCGATCAGCGAGTTACCGCCCAGTGCGAAGAATTCGTCGTCGAGCCCGACCTGCTCCACTGCGAGCACCTCGGCGAAGACGGCGACGACCGCCTCCTGCACCGCCGACACCGGTGCCCGGAAGACCCTCGACTCGAGTACCGGCGCCGGCAACGCCTTCACGTCGATCTTGCCCGACGGGTTGAGAGGAAACGCGTCGAGCACCACGACCGCGGCAGGCACCAGGTACGACGGCAACATGTCTTCGAGTCTCTTGCGCAACAACTCCACATCGAGAGAACCGCGGGGCACGACATACGACACCAACGCGTCGGCGCCGGCCGCGTTGGGCCGGGCCACCGTGATCGCACCGTCGACGTCGGCGACCCGGGTGATCACCGCGTCGACCTCCCCCGGTTCGATGCGGACGCCACGAATCTTCACCTGCCGGTCCACTCGCGCGATGAACTGCAGATTGTCGTCGGCACGGCGATGCACGAGGTCGCCGGTCCGGTACATCCGAGTACCGCCCGCACCCGCGACGAAACGCACCGAGGTTCGCCCCGGATCACCGACGTACCCGCGAGCCAGTCCGGACCCGGATAGATACAGCTCGCCGATCGCACCCACGGGAACCGGGCGCAATCGGTCGTCGAGCACCCGACCGGTGGTGCCGGGAATCGGTCCGCCGATGGTCACGTGGTCGTCGACCGCGGCGAGGGTGGCGACGACGGTCGACTCCGTCGGCCCGTACGCATTGAGCATTCGCCGGCCGTCGCTCCATGCCGCGGCGAGGTCGGGATGCAGAGCCTCACCGCCGACCGCGACGACTTCGATGTGCTCGAGCCCGTCCGTGTTCAAGGACGCCAGCACCGCCGGCGTCGACAGATAGTGGCTCACCTGATGCTCGACGAGCACACGATGCAAATCCGGTCCCGCATACACCTCGGCGGGGGCGACCACCAGGCAGGCACCTGAACCGAACGCGAGCAGCGCCTCGAGGAGCGCGGCGTCGAAGGTGGGGTTGTAGGCGTGGAGCACCCGTGAGGCCGACGTGACCCGGTACCGACGCACCGCTTCCTCGGTCAGCGAGGACACACCGCGGTGCGGCACCATCACCCCCTTGGGCGTGCCAGTGGAACCCGACGTGTAGATGACGTACGCCACCTCGTCCGGATGCACCGGAACATGCACCGGAGCAACATCTTTCAGACAGTCACCCGCGGTGACCGGCAGCCACGCGATCCGGGAACCGCCCACCGACATCGCCCCGACCCCGACACACACGTCGGCCTCGGTCAGCACCCGTTCCAGACGCTCCGCCGGATGTGTCGGATCCACCGGGACGAGGGCCGCACCGGTCTTGGTGATGGCCCACAGCGCAATCATGAAATCCACCGACCGCGGCAGGGCGAGCGCGATCACGCGGCCCGGACGGGCACCTGCGTCGATCAGGACACGCGCCAGCGAATCGGACCGCGCATCGAGGTCACGGTAGGTGAGGGTCACGGCACCGTCGGAGAGCGCCTGTGCATTCGGGAAGGCGCGGGCAGTGCCGGTCAGAATCCCGGAAAGGGTTCTCGGTTCCGACGGTTCGCCGCCGTCGAGGACTGCGCCGGCAGCGAGGCCGATGCTGCCGACGTCGATCTCGGGGCGGTCGGTGACGACGGCCAGCACGTCCACGAACAACTCGGCCAGCGATCGAACGGTCGCGGTGTCGAACAGCGACGGCGTATAGGTGACGACACCGTCCACTCCCACCGGATCGTGATCCGACCAGCGCTCCGAGTACGTGAACGCCAGATCGAACGGCGTCGGCGTGGTGCGCTTCTCCGAGGTCGGCGCGAGCACGAGCGACACCTGCGGTCGCTCGCCGCCGAGCAGGTCGGCGAGCGCCTCGAACGGCACGTCCGCGTCCTGGAAAGCCGCGACATCGAAGCTCCGGACCTGCTCGAGGACCTCGAGAAACGACATGGAGGGGGTGACGCGGGCCCGCAACGCCACCGTCTTGGCTCGATCTCCCGCCAGCCCGGCATTGCCACCGATGACGATGTCGCGGTGAACACCGATGCGTGCGAGCAGGATCGCGAGAGTCGCCCGTAAGACCGTGAACAGCGTCACGCCCTGTTCGCGCGCCAACCGCAGGGCGGCCTCGTGGCGATCGGAGCCGATCGCGAACTCGTGCACGCAGTCCGAGCGGGAGGCAGCTCCCCCGACTCTCCGGTCGGTCGGCACCGGCGACGACGAACCGACGCCGCGCAACGCCCGCTGCCACCGTGCGAGGCTGCTGTCTCCGGATGTCCTCGGTAGCCGCTCCAGTTGCCCGTCGAGATACCGCCCTCGGTCCCCGGTTCGGTACATCCGTACTCCCCCGGCTCCCTCCGTGCTCTCGGGCACGAACGGGTCGGCCACGAACCTTTCGGCAGTACCCCGGGGCCGACGGTGAAACCCTCGGGCAACCTGCTGCCCTCCCACATACAGTTCCCCGACCGTGCCGGGCGGGACGGGCCGCAACGCCCGGTCCAGCACATAGATGCGGGACCCGGCATCCAGGTAGGTGGGTTCTGCAGGCTCGCGCTCTGTTCGATCGTGCCCCACCGTCCCGCCGTCGACGAGCGGCCCCCAGATATCCGCCACCACACCGGCGCAGTCGTTGCCCGACCGTGCCAGCACATTCGCGTGGGTCACTGCGACCGGTTCCGAGCCCACGGGGCAGAGCACATAGGCAACGCGGTCCGGATGAATCGGTTCCGACTCCCACGCCGTGACGTCGTTGTCGCCGGCGCTGTTCATCTCGACGTCGTCGAGCAGCACGGTCGGGTATCCGCCGTGAGGAATCGCTCCGGCGTCGGCCCGACTGAGGAGCAGCAGTGTCGGCACCACGTCGGCCAGCATGTACCGGATGCGTTCGGTGGGATGGTCGGGGCTCAGCGGGAGGCAGGTCGCGCCTGCCCGCATGACGGCAATATGCGCAACCACCCGGTCGGCCGGGTTCGACAGTCCGACAGCGACAATGCTCGAATCTTCGATTCCGGACGCCGTCAGCGCCCGCGCCAAACGGTCGGAGCGACGGTCGACCTCGGCATAGGAGAGCACCTCCCCACCGCAGCTGACGGCGACGGCGCCCGGGCGGTCGGCAACTCGCTGCAGGAATACCTCGGACAACGACGTGTCGTGGTCCGCCGATTCCGTCATCCCTCCGACGGCTCTGGCGCGCTCGTCCGGCGTCAGCAGGTCGATCGAGCTCAGCGCAACACCGGGGTTCTCGGCCACCACCACGAAGAGCCGGTGCAGCCGCCGCGTCCAGCGCTCCACCGTCTCCCGCTCGAAACGATGTTCCGCGTAACGAAATACGCCCTCGACCCCGCCGTCGTCACCGCCGACCCGATCACGCAGCGACACCACCAGGTCCAGACCGTCGAACTCCCGCTCCGTCTCCGCTTCCACCGACAGCATCACCTGGAAGAGCGGGTGCCGTCCCGGCGAAAGCTCTTGCCCGACAGCATCGACCACGCGCGCGAACGGAACCGCGCCGTGTGCGCGTGCGGCCTGCTCGACGCGATGGGTTTCGACCAGGAACTTCTCGAACGTCAGACGTGGATCCGGCCTGCTGCGCAGCACCAGGGGCTCGGAATCGTGGTCGTCCCCGCCGTCGGGGCAGTCCGACAGGACCGCTCCGATGGCGAGGTCGTCCTCACCGCTCACGACGGACAACAACACCGCCACGGCCGCGTGAACGACCGTGAAGAGCGAGACCTCGTGCCGGGCCGCCAGGTGGTGCACATCCCGACTCAGGGCGGGATCCAGGGCGAACGGAACCACACCGGTGAGCGCCCCGGAGTTCACCGAGACCTCGTGGTCCATCGGCAACGGCAAGGAACTCAGCATACCCCTGAGCTGCCTTGTCCAGTAGCGCAATTCGCGTTCGTACGGCGCAGGAATCGGCAACGCGGAACGATCGACCTTGCCGCTCGGGGTGAGCGGCACCGCATCGAGAACTGTGACCGTGGAGGGCACCATATACGCCGGCAGCCGCTCGGCCACACCGGCGAAAACGTCGTCGGGATCCAGGCCGGCGCCGTGAACGTAACCGTCCACCACCAACTCGCCGTTCCGGTCGTGTGCCACGGCGATGGCGGTGTCGACACCCGGATGCCGACCGAGGACCGCGGTGATCTCGCCCAGTTCGACCCGGAATCCGCGGATCTTCACCTGATCGTCGGCCCGGTCCACGAATTCCAACTCGTGGTCCTCAGTCCACCGGACGAGATCGCCCGTCCGATACATGCGTCGCAGATCGGTCGCGAACGGATTGGCGACGAAACGAGTCGCGCTCGCACCCGGCCGCTCCAGGTATCCGCGGCCCACCCCCGGACCGGACAGGTACAACTCGCCCACCACTCCGGCCGGCACCGGCTGCAGGAAACGGTCCAACACCACGGCCGACACACCTTCGATCGGTCGCCCGATCGTGGTGCGGGAACCGGGGACCAGCGCTTCGGTGGCCGTGGCCCACACGGTGACTTCCGTCGGCCCGTACAGGTTCAGCACGGTGCGGCCCACGCCCCAGCGCGCCACCAGTTCCGGCGGGCAGACCTCACCGGCGACGGCGAGTACCTCAAGGTCGGTCAATCCAGCCGGATCCATCTGCGCCGGGACCGCCGGTGTCGTGGTCCAGTGGGTGATCCGCTCACGCCGCAGCAGGTCGGCCAGCGCCTTCCCCCCGCGCACCGGCGGCGGCGCGATCACCAGCGTCGCCCCCGCTGTGACCGCGACCAGCAACTCGTGAATCGAGGCGTCATAGGAGGGCGACGCGCACATCAGCACCCGCGAGCGGGAATCTGCCGCGTAGAGACGACGCAGTGCGGCGGCGTGATTCGCAAGTCCCCGATGGGGCATGGTGATACCGCGTGGCGCCCCGACCGAGCCGGACGTGTAGATGACATAGGCCGCGTTGTCCAGCCTGATCGGGTGTGCCAGTTCCGCATCGGCTATAGGCGCGCCGTTTCCCGGCGCATCGGCGACATCCACCCACTCGACACCAGGAGGCACCACCTCCGGTTCCGTTGCGACAGCGATGGTGACGCCTGATTCGTCGATCATGTGCGCGATGCGTTCGGCCGGATAGTCCGGGTCCACCGGAACGAACGCCGCACCGCAACGCGCAACGGCCCACACCGCGACCACCTGTTCGATCGAGCGGGGCAGCATCAACGCAACGCGGTTTCCGACGCCTACGCCCTGCGCAAGCAGTCTGCGCGCGAGCCGATTCGATCGCTCGTGCAGAGCGCGGTAGGTCATCTCGACATCGCCACAGCGGACGGCAACCGTGTCGGAATCCGCTGTCTTGTCGAACATGTCCGGAAGGGTGAGCGGAGATACCGAGGGGGGACCGGTGAGAGGCACAAGCGTCTCGAGTTCGTCGTCGGTGAGCAATGGCAGGCTGCCGACCGCTGCCTCGGCATCCGCGCCGACGAATCCGCCCAGATACTCCAGAAATCTCTCGTGGTGTCCCGCAAGTTCGTCTCGTTCGTACACCGCCGGGTTGCCCTCGAAGTCCACGCGGACGTTCTGGCCAGCGGCACCCGGATAGATCGCCACCGCGAGGTCGTCGACCGGGCCGGCGGTGAGAACGTTCAATTCACCGAGTACCTCACCCCACCACGTCTCGGTGTGGAACATCATGATGTTGACCATCGGCCCGAAGCCGCGGCCGACGCGGGAGGTCGACCGCATGTCGTGGAGGATGTCTTCGTACCGGAAACGCTGATGTCGCAGCGCACCGGTCAGTTCCAGCTGGACACGGCGCACCAGGTCGTGTGTAGTCCCGTGCGCATCCACCGCGATCCGGAGCGGAACGATGTTGGCCACACTGCCACCCGAACGGCGCGCGCCCGCGGTGGTGCGGGCTGACACCGGGAGACTCAGCACGACATCCGAATTGCCCGTCATCCGTGCGAGAAATGCGGCGAACGCCGCGACCACGATCGGTACCTCGAACGAATTCCAGTCTCGAGCGAGTGCTTCCAGCTCGTCGACGACAGCGGGATCCATCACCTTGCCGGCGAGCAACGACACTGCCGACGGGGCGCTCTGCCGGTCGGTCAACCGGGAAGGCTCGGGCAGGTGCGCTGTGCGTTCGGCCCAGTACTCTCGGTCGATCTCGAACCGGCGGGACTGCGGGTACGCATCCTCGGCCTCATACAGTTCGCGTAGTGGCAGCGCCTTCGACGCGGGAGCCTCCGTGCGCGCGACTGCGTGCGTGTAGAGCTCGGCCACCCGATTCATCAGCACCATGGCGCCGTAGCCGTCGAGGATCAGGTGGTGCGCGAAGGTGGTGAGAAAGTAGTGGTCACGGCCGACGTGCAGCAGTGTCGCGGAAATCAGCCGGTCCCGATACACCGACATGGGGCGGCGCCGCCGCTCGTCCATCCACCGGTGCGCCTCGGCCACAGGATCTTCACGGGACCGTAGGTCGACGTAGGCGAGTTCGTCGTCGATCGTCTCGTCGGCCAACTGGTACGGCTCACCCGCGTAGTCGACGATCCGTACCCCGGGTGACTCGATGTCGAACGAGCCCTGCTCGGATGCCCACTTCAACGCCCCGACGTCCACAGGCCCACGGAGTTCGACGTACTGCGCGACGAGAATGGGGACGTTCGGTTCCAACTGCTGCGCAAACCACAGCCCCTTTTGGGCATGCGAGAGCGGGAAGGCACGTGAATCCACTTCACCTGCAGTCTTGCGCGGGAACCCCGAGCCCACTATCTGTCCCCCGATCTACAACTTGACGAACTGCCCGGACGGGGCCGTATACGTATGGGTGTTGCAGAGGAAATCGTTACGGTGACCCTACTCGCAGTCCCAACTCGTTCGCAGCGCTCGTCCGGCGGGTGCCCGTGCCACCACCGAACAGGAACATGCCTGCGCTTACCCTTACTCTTTGTTGACCGGAACAGACACGGACAGAGGAGGATACGACAGGTGGCGCAGGTCTACTAACTTCGCAGAAAACGGGAATGCGACAGCAGAAACCGGCGCGGTGACATAACCCGCAGTAGTCCTGCGCATTCCTCCCGCGACTAGCAGTTCGGCTACGCGACCAAAAACCTCATCCTCGATAGCTAGGAGCAGACCTGAATGGACGCGAAGTCGCCCAACAACTCCCACAGCGACGGTTCGATACCCGCTGAGGCGCCGACGGCACCGCGCCGATGGACCGTACGCCGGCGCGTACTGACCGGTGTGGGCGTTGCCGCCGTCGCCGTCGTCGCATGGTTCGGCTTCTCGGCCTGGCAGGTCCAGCACAACCTCACCGGCGCGCGGGACAACGCGCAGCTCGCGAAGGATTCACTGCTCGACGGCGACACGGAGGGCGCCCAGCGTGCGGCGGCCGAAGCCCGGGAGCGGGCGGAGGGCGCACAGGACAACCTGCATTCGGTCCCGTGGAGTTCCCTGGCAGCCGTGCCCGGCCTCGGAGCCCCGTTCGAATCGGCGCAGCAGATGTCCGACGTCGTGGTCGGGCTCACTCGCGACGTTCTCACACCCGCGGTCGACGTCGGCGTCGCGTTGTCACCCCGGGATCTGATCGGCGAGGGCGGCAGCGTGCAACTCCAGCCGCTGCGCGATGCGGCCCCGGCGTTGCAGGAGACGTCAATTGCGGCGCGGAACCTGGCAACTCAGGCACAGGGCATTCGAGGCGCGGGATACGTCGGCCTGGTGGACGATGCGCGGACCGAGTTACAGAATCAGACCGACGACGTGGCAAAACTTCTGGAAAACACGACGATCGGCGCCAAAGTACTTCCGGCCATGCTGGGCCTCGACGGACCGCGGAGCTACTTCCTCGCGTTTCAGACCAACGCGGAGGCACGCGCCACCGGCGGACTCGTCGGCGGCTACAGCGTCATCCGCGCCAGCGACGGAAAGCTGGGCATCGAGAAGCTCGGCAAGAACACCGAAGTGTCCTACGACAAGCGACCTCTCGATCTCGGCCCCGACTACAAGAGCATGTACGGCAACTACAATCCCTCGGTCGACATCCGAAACAGCAACCTGAGCTCCCACTTCCCGTACGCCGGCCGGATCTGGCAGTCGATGTGGGCGCAGGAGTCGGGTGAGCAGGTGGACGGAGCAATCGCGACGGATCCTGTGGCACTGAGCTACGTCCTGGCCGCCGTCGGCCCGGTCACCCTGCCCGACGGGGAGGTTGTCGACGCCGACAACGTCGTGGAACTCACCGAGTCCACCGCATACACCCGATTCATCACCGACGAGGCCAATTACCACGCCGACAACGCCGACCGCAAGGAATACCTGCAGACCATCGCCGGGAAAGTCGTCGAGAAGATGACCGGCAAGATCGAATCACCCCAGCGACTTCTCGACGCGGTCGGGAGGGCCGCCGGAGAGCGGCGCATCGCAGTGTGGAGTGCGCACCCGGAAGAGCAGGCGATTCTCGCCGACACCACGCTGGGATACACGGTGCCCCAGGATCCCGCCCCCTACGCCGGCGTCGTGATCAACAACAACGGCGGCAACAAGCTGGACTACTACCTCGACCGCGAGATCGACTACACCGCCGGCGACTGCACAGGTGATACCCGTACGACCGCCGTCACCGTGCGGCTGACCAACAACACCCCGGACACCAACTTTCCGCGCATCGTCGCAGGAACCTTCAAGGACAAGCCCCTGCCATATGGCACCAACGTCGCCATGGTGTCGCTGCTGTCGACCAACGGCGCGACCCTGACGAAGGCAAGCATCGACGGCAAGCAGTCGTTCGCCATCCAGGGAAAAGAGCTGGGTCACCCGGTCTTCACGGTCCCCGTCACCATCCCGAAGGGCGCGACGGTCGAGTTGCGATACGAACTGAGCGAGCCAACTGCACCGGGCGACGCGCGGATTCCCGTGCAACCCTTGGTGGATGAACCGAAGGTCACCGTGAACGCTCCCGTGTGCAGAGACTGATTTCCTTCGCGGTCCCCGATCGCGCTGCACCAGCCGTCGTCAATTGGAAAGGACGTTATGAGTAAGTCGGTCGCAATCGTGGGCACCAGGGGATATCCGAGCTACTACGGCGGATTCGAAACCCTTGTTCGCGAACTTTCTCCGTACCTCGTGGAACGCGGATGGAACGTCACGGTCTACAGCCGCAAGGGTGCGGTCGAGGTCGACGATCCACATCGCGACCCACGTGTCGAGACTGTCGTGACCCGGGGCGTCGAATCCAAGTCGCTCAGCACACTCACCTACGGCCTCACCTCTGCAGCGCACGCGGCACGGAAGCGCCCCGATGTCGCACTGGTCATGAACGTGGCAAACGGCTTCTGGCTGCCGATCTTGAAAGCCCGCGGAATCCCTACCATCGTCAACGTCGATGGAATCGAATGGGAACGCGCGAAGTGGGGACGTGCAGCCAAGACCGTGTTCAAACGTGGCGCGCAGCTGACAGCAAGGTTCGGTGACCAACTCATCTACGATTCTCACGAAATCGGTCGGCGCTGGTCCAAGGAGTTCAAGCGTGACGGCAATTTCATCCCCTACGGCGGAACGATACCTCCACAACTCGACCCCGTCGAAGGACTTGCACCACGCTCGTACGTCCTGATGGTCTCCCGGTTCGTTCCAGAGAACACAGTTGAAGAATTCTTCTCTGCCGCCGAAGCTTTGAGCCGAGACTGGGATGTAGTCATCGTCGGATCGTCTGGCTACGGCGGCGAGCTCGACCAACGGGCGCAAGACCTAGCCGAAGGTTCGGCGCGCATTCATTGGCTGGGGCACGTGAGCGACGACGAAAAGCTGTTCTCACTGTGGCAGAACGCCGGCGCCTACTTCCACGGTCACAGCGTGGGTGGAACCAACCCAGCATTGATCCAAGCCATGGCCTGCGGTGCGCCTATCGTCGCTCGCAATACCGTGTACAACCGCGAAGTGCTCAGCGACGCCGCTCAGTTTGTCGAACCGCAGAGCGACGCAATCGCGAAGGCAGTGGACGAGGTTCTCTCGGACCGTCGGTTGCAAATGGAACTTAGCGCCGGCGCGATCGAACGCCAAGGTGATCAGTACACCTGGGAGGGTGTCTGCGACCTCTACGAACAACTCCTCGTCAGCGCGTGTGCAGGTACGGCGGAATCAACTCGCAGTCGATGACGAAATCGCCGACACGTCCATCCTGTTCAACGTCCGCTGCGCCGGAAGCAACTGCACGGCCGCCACCACGATCTCACTGGCGGCGAAAGCCCACGCGACTCCGGTAGCACCGAACGTCACCCCGCACGCGATCATCAGCGGCAGCCCGACAATCGCACCTGCGCACGTACTCAGGAGCACTGCCCGACTGTCCCCGGCAGGAATGAGAATCAGCCGTCCCGACGCCGAGTTGGCTGCCACCGCCACAAACGCGACTGCGAACGCAATTGCCACGCCCGGTGTGGTTGCCAGGTCAGGTCCGAATATCAATCGAGATGCCGGAACACCCAAGACCGCGATACCCAGGCCCCCGATGATCCCGAGCAGTCCGGTGAGCATCAATGCCAGATGGAGTCGGCGCCTGTCCTTCCCATTTCCGTGCTCGGAGACCCATGACTGTAAAGCATTCACCGATGCGCCGAGCACCATCGTGGCGGGGCGATACATCTTGTCGGCCGAGGAGAATCGTGCGACGACAGCGGGTGACGTAATAGCGGCGACGATCGTGACGGGACCCGATGCGTATGCGCTCGCCAATATTTGACTGGCCGCAAGACCCTTCTCCGTACGATGCAGGCGCATCGCACGAGAAACGCTGAATGCGCCGAACCCGTGGCCGCGATTGAGCAGCACTGCCAACCACGACACTGACACCAATCGAACACTCATGAGAAGTAGGGGATACACCCATAGCGGTGCACCAAGCACCAGCAGTGACGCGCTGACTGCGGTGACGGCAATGGTCGGCAGGGTTTCGTACGCGACGAGCCCGCGAGGCCGATTCATCCCGATGAAGTACCACGAAGGCGTGAGACCAGCATTGACTGCGATCGCCACCGCCACCAAGATTGCAATACCCGCATCCTGCGGAACAAGTAGCGCTGCGGCCAAGCCGGCGCAAGAGCAGGAGACCACCGAGATGACCAGGCGGCCCACAAGGCTGTCGTTGTACAACTCGACGAGTCGTACTCCACGCATGCGCGCGGCGAGTGTCGGGCCTGAAAATCCCCAAGAGTAGAGAATGGCCGAGCCGCCCATGGAGCCAATCGACTGTCCGACGACAAATGCAGACCATTCATCGATCGACGAAGTTCTCGCGACGACCGGAAGCAGCATGAAGGGAGACAGCATCGCGATAACCGAGATCGAACTCAGGCTCGCCATACGCCGGATGGCGTTCCAGACCTCAGATCTCGGTCGCTGCATCGAACCCACGAAGCCCGTCGACGAAGATTGCGGCGACCTCTCGCGAGAATCGGTCCCGCTCGCGCGAAATCATGTCTCGGTATTCGTCTTGACGAGCACTGTGCTTTGCTTGCGCGCCGAGCACTTCGCGAAGCCGTTCAACAGTGTCGTCGACCAATTGTGGTGAAGGAACAATCTTGTGCTCGGTCGGGATGGGTACGTCCACCCCGTTTGCTGCGGACCCACGCGCAGCGGCCACCACAATGGCTCCGGCCGTTGCCGCCTCCCTGGGCATTCGATCCTTCCCAGGATGTGGGCCGAGATCGAGATAGACCGCACTTCGGCCGAATAGTCGATACACCTCGTGCGGCAGCATGTTCGAGGCGGGAAGGAAATCAACCTCCGGCAGACGACTGGCCACCTTGCTTGCCAACAGTCCACCCTTCATGGGGTTGTAGACCACAGTGTTCGAACGCCGATCCTCAGGGTGCCGGTGCTTCTGAATTTCCTCGACATCCGGAGTGAAATCGGATAGACACGACGCGACAATCCGGCAATTCGCGTGCAGGAACCCGTGCGCATACTGCGACTGAGCCAGGTGAACCACGCTCGACGGTAGCGTTCGATGCCGGTCACGCAGCGTGATGGCCACCTTTCCGTATCTCCTCGCCAGCGCTAGGAGACCCGCGCGCTCGCCAAAGCCATTCCTGTGGGCAATCAGGTCGAGGCGAGGTCCGAAGGCGCGAGAATTGTCAATGCTCAGCCACCAACAGAACTTTTTCGAACGTGGGTACCGACGCAGATGCTCAACGCTGACTTCGGGAGAAATGATGGCATTGCTTTCATTGTCTGTTATCTGCGTCCGTTCAGGGGCTTCGTAGCAATGGTATTGGGGAACACGCGGAGAGTCCTCGGTTCCCGGCAGTGGAACAAGATAAGCATCCTGACCTTGTTCGCGCAGAGTATGAACCAACTGATGTAGCGCCTCGGGCCCGCCGGTCCGAGCACCTCGCGGGTACAGCACGTAGAGCTGATCGAACACAGATTACCCTCTCGCCAATGCGACACCACAACTGAATTTACTCGGCCGCAACCGGATCAAGAATATAGTTGCGGACTCTCTACTCGTTCGTCATCAGTCACTGGACGTAACAAGGCGGCGAACACGATCCAGATAGCGCTGAACCAGAACATACTGGTCAATGTCGCCGCCGTCAGGAATGACACCGCCACCGCTGCCGCAATCGGTCGCCGTCGCCATGGCACGTGGTACAGCACCACAGCACCGAAAACCAAGATAAGGGAGAGCCCGACGATCCCGACGTCGTAGAGAATTTGAACCGGAAGCATGATGAGATGCCCCGGAACGCCGGGGGAACCGGGCTGCTCATGACGCACACCAAAGGTGTTGGTGCCGTTACCCAGCCATAGGTTGACTCCGTTCATGTCCTCGGCCGCGACCTTGGCGACCGTTACGCGAAAACCGATCGTGCCCCCCTGAAGGTTGACGTCACCCAGCTTGTCCTGGGTTTGCGGAACGGTCGTGTCCTGTACTGCGGGTGCCGTTTCAGCCACACCGAATTCAGGTAGGTTCGACGAGGCGCCATACGCTACCAACACTCCCACGATAATTGCGGCAGGCCCAAACCAGAATTCTCCCCGCCATCGCGTATGGCGCCGTCTGCGCGCGAACTCGTACCCCACATAGACCGCGAGACCCAGAATCATGCAGAACACTGCAGTGCGGGTTTGCGAACCGACGAGCCCCAATGGGACCGTCACAGCCGCCACGATCATCCATCGACGTTTGTATCCCTTTCCGGCGACCAACAGTAGAGTCCACAAGACGAGAATCGACGCGTAGATGTTGGCCTCGCCCGCCGTCAACCGGGCTACGTATACCTGGTACAGAGAGTCGAGATCAGTGCCCCAGGCCACATTGCCGCCGGACACGTTGGCGACGAGATACATCGCAAAGCCTGCAGCCGCCCAGGGCACCACGAACCGGATCCCGATCCTTTCGGCCCAGACTGCCCTCTCACCCAACGACATCAGTCCCGCGAGTAAGAGAAGGTCGATGGCGAACCAGGCCAGAATCGAAATACTCTTGGTCAGGCTGGGAGAAAAGAGGAAGGATGCAAACACATTCCACACAATGAACGCTGCGAGGGCCACAACCGCGGGGTGCCGGAGGGTATGGACGAAATCGTGCCGGCGGCGTGGATCGACGAGCAACCACCCCACAAGGATTACTGGGGCAACTTGCTCCCAGCGCACAGTGAAACCCCAGAGCTCGAAAGACAAGCGGCCCAGAAACGATGTCGTCACCACCACCATCACCAACGCGAAAGTCACGACCTCACTGCGCCCCACAATCTCACCGCGCCATCGGGGGTTCGCCGTGGCTGGCGCCGATTCGACCGTCCCTTCGCCCCGATCAGTCACAGTGAACTCCTGCTCTCGCTCTCGGATGTGATTCGAGCGGAAGAGACCGCTAGAAGGTTCTGAGCGAAAAGACGAAACTTCACCGACTCCGCGCTCCAGTCGTTCTCCTGGTCGGACTCGGGGCGCGCTCGCAGTTTGTAGGCGGCGGAACGCGCGAACAGGCCGCCCGCGACTGCCCATTTCCAACCGATGTTCTGCAACCGGGTGCGAGACAGCCGCCATTTGTACAGGTCGTACATGTTGACCACCCACGCCGAGTTGGGCACCCGCGACACCGTGGGCGTCGCCGAACTCTCGCCGATCAGGTGAACTCCGGTCACCGAGGGCACCGTGACGACCCTCTCGCCCGATTCCTTGACCCGCAGACAGAACTCGATATCTTCCGCGTACATGAACCACCGACGGCTCAGTCCGCCCAATCGCATCCAGGTGTCGCGTCGCACCAGCATGCAAGCACCGGACACCCAGTCGACGTCCCTCGCATCCACCGACGAGTGCCGTTTGAGGAGATACAGTCCCTCGACGAGTGGCGAGTATCCGGCCAGTCGTGAGAGACCGGAATAGTGGCACAGTACGCGCCACAGGTCCGGTTTCCTGCCGCACTCTCTGATTGCGAGCCGTTCCCCCGGTTTGTCGAGCAGCGGGGCCACTATGCCGATACTGTCGTCCGCGTCGAGGATTCGACTCAGCGCGAAGACACTCTCCGCGTCGACAACGGCATCGGGGTTCAGCAGAAGCACGTGTTCACCACGCGCCTCCGACACTCCTCTGTTGACCCCGCCGGCGAATCCCAGGTTCTCCTCACTTCGGATCACCCGTGCGCGCGGACACACCTCGGACACCCTGGCGATCGTGTCGTCGATCGAATTGTTGTCGACGACAACGATGTCCAGCGCGGGCGCGGATGCCAGCACCGACAGGCACTGTTCGATGACCGCAGCGCTGTTGTACGTCACGATCACGACCGAGATCTTGCACCCGTCACCGCGCGCCTCGTCCGGTGCGCTCATGTCCATATCTCCTTGCCGATCTCGTCACGGAATCGACGCACACCGAACTGTGCCTCGAACCTCCGCCGCGCCCGACTCGCGCGTTCCGTCGCGTCTTCGATCGAAAACTCCTCGAGCGCCTGCCGCCACGCCGCCACATCACCTGTCGGTACGAGACGCCCCACGTCGTCACCGATGATCTCGGGCAGACCGCCACTGTCGCTGGCCATCACGGCGCGTCCCGCCGCCATCGCCTCGATGGCTATGGTCGGCAACGGATCCGGCTTGATGCTCGGCACCAACACCAGGTGCGCCGCATCGAGGTACCTGCGGACGTTGTCGGTCTGTCCGACTATCGACACGCTGTCGGGACGTTCGAGTCTTTCCACGCGATCGACCACGTCGACAGACGCGCCGTTCAGGGGCGGCGCGCCCAAGACGATGAGCTCGATGTCCGACCGATCGAGTCCGTCCCACGCGTCGAGGAGAACATCGTGTCCCTTCCACGTGTTCCACCTGCTCGCCACGACACACACAAGCCGCTCGTCAACAACGAACGGTGTCGGTTCCGGCAGCTCGAAACCGTTGTAGACCACTGTCGATCGGCGGACGAACTTTTCGGGCAACGGACGGCGAACGGCGTTGCTCACGCACACGATGCGTTGCGCAAACGACATGAACGGAGTCACGAAGAGCGCCGTCTTGCGATCCAGGAACTCATGGAGATGCAGCACCGTCGCTGCACCGGCGAGTCGCGCCAACGGCAGCATCAAGACCAGAGCCGATGTGTTGACGTACATCTTCGACGGCCGCGCGCACACGACGGCGACCGCCGTGCGAAGGAAACGCCCGACGAGTCCGGGGAACGCTCCGAGGCGGAGGTACGAACGCCGGATCACGGGAAGTGGCATCCTGCGCACCGTATGCCCCAACTCGGCCAGCGCAGTCGACAGCTCGTTCCCGGGATAGTCGACGTCTGTCGGTAGCCACACCTCCACGTCCCAATCACTCGGAACGTCGGTCAGAGTCTCCAGGAAGACCCGGTCGGCTCCGTACATCTCGTCGGAAGGATGCACAGCGATGAGCTTCTTCGGACGTCTCACGGTGCGGCCTTGCCGGGCGCGGACCGGACCCGCACCATCAGTACGCACCGTCACTCGCCACCACAGCCTTCAGGGTCTTGGCGATGATCAACATGTCGCCGACCATCGACCAGTTCTCGACGTAGGACAGATCCAGACGCACCGAGTCCTCCCACGACAGGTCCGAGCGCCCGCTCACCTGCCACAGGCCGGTGACACCGGGCTTCACCAGGAGCCGGCGACGCACCTCGCTCTCGTAGGACTCGACCTCGACCCGCAGGGGAGGCCTCGGCCCGACCACACTCATCTCACGTCGCAGCACGTTGATGAACTGGGGCAACTCGTCGATGCTGAACTTGCGCATGACGCGGCCGACACGGGTGACACGCGGATCCTCTCGCAGTTTGAACAGAACTCCGGCACCGTCGTTGTGCCCGCTCAGGGTCGCGCTGTGCTTGTCGGCGTCGTCCACCATCGACCGAAACTTCAGCATCGGGAACGGCTTGCCATCCATGCCCATTCGTTCCGATTTGTAGAACACAGGCCCTCGACTCGTCAGCTTGACCGCCACCGCTGCAACAACCATCACGGGACTCGCCAGCACGAGCGCAAGAATGGCAAAGATCAGATCGAACGACGTCTTCCCGAATCGCTTCGCGCCGTGATAGCGCGGCTTCTCCACGTGGATCAGAGGCAGACCCGCGACAGGTCGCATCTCGAGGCGCGGCCCGGAGACGTCCATCATTCCCGGAGCGACCACCATGTCGACGTCCAGCTGCTCGAGATCCCACACCATTTCACGAAGCCCGTGATGGCCGAGATGCTCGGTCGCCGTGACCGCGACGGTGTCGGCCCCGGATCGCTCGATCGCATCGACGACGTCGTGCTCGTCGCCGAGGACCGGAATCGATCGCCCGTCCACCGTGATCGTGTCGTCGGACGACCGGTAATGAGCTGGGATACATACCCCGACCACGTTGTACCCGTCCGCTGTTCCACGGTCGAAGGTCCTGGCGAGGTTGCGCACGGAGCGTTCGCCTCCGACGACCAACACCGATGTCTGGCACAGCCCGCGCGCCCGCTTGCGAGCGAGGACGCGGCGCCACATCCAACGGGTCAGCAGCAGACCGAGTAGACCCGTGGGGAATGCGATCGCCAGGTACAGCCGTGCCAATTCCAGCTGCAAGAGGAGCGCTGCGATCGCGATGAGCCCGAACAGTCGTAGCGTCGCGGTGGCGATGCGTCGATACTCCTCCGGGCCACTCCCGACCACTCGTGGGGATCGCACGTGAAAGACGGCGAGCATGGCGAGCCACGACGCCACGAGAGCGACGGAAATCAGACCGTAGCTCACGTTGCTCAGAGTGCGCGAGTCGACGAGGGTCCCGGGGCCTCCGAAGCGCACCCATTGAGCCAGAGCCACCGCTGCCACCACGACGAGGGTGTCGGTGAGGAGAATTCGCCTGATGTACACGGCCAGCCAGTGCCGGCGTGCGACCCCTCGTTGCGCTGGAACTGCCGCAACGTTGTGGACAGCTGAAGATCTGTCCACAGTCGAGTTGAACGTCGCCATGCATCCCCTCCACTGTCGAACCGACCGTCGGCAGAGTGTGATGGTCGAGTCGGCCGTTTCACGACAGCGGATCTCTGGACGCGGACCGTGCCGTCGTCACCAACGAGCAAAAACCAGAAGTGCCCCGAGCACCGCCATGTAGATAGACGACATCGAACATTCACAACGAGTGTGGACGCTATCAGCGCGATTCCGTCCTGTCTCATCCGCACCGGCGACATGAGACCGCGCGGTCTGCACTAAATACGGACTGAGCAGCGGTTATTCGCTCCTACAATTGGTTCGGGGACAGTCGTTTTCGTCAAACTGACCACAGGTGTTCGGGCAGAGAGATTTTCACGCAGTCAAGTCCGCATCGCGGTGTCTGCGCACACTCGAAGTCCTGCCAACACTCGAATTGCATACCCAAAGTTGGCGATTGCGAGACGTATGCGATCCCATCACCGAATCGAAGATAATCTTCACGAGTCGGCACCGAAATTCGGTGACCGACTCGAGAATTCGAACGGTCCGGCATCGACGCTCTCCCGTTTCACGCCCCGCCACGGTGGGGCGTGGCCGACGCACCGACCTGCGGCTGTCCCATCCGCGCCCGAACGCGGGCGGTCACCTGCCAGATCAAGGTCGTGTCATGGACGCTGATGCACGGCACGCCGAGCGCACGAGCGTGCTGAACGGCAGCCGATTCCGTCGGCGAACAGAGCCCGTCCAGAATGTCTTCGGTGACGATGACGCAGAGCACGTCTCCCTCGAATTCGCGGATCGGTTCCAGCCCGTGGAGCGACACCCATTGCCGGACCATCGCCCACTGCGACACATCGTTGTAGCGGGTGGGATTGCCGACGAACAACACGCGGCGAGACCGCCGGGCTCGGGCGACCTCGATACTGGAGATGGGTGACATGACAAAGGGGCTCCTGTCCACGTGAACGGCTGATCCCGGTACGAGACAACTCTCTCCCGTCCCGGTGCCCACGTCTGTCCTCCGATCAGGTCATGCATCGAATGAATCGCGCCTCCCCCGATCGGGGGACACCCCCGCACGTGAGTGGCACAGTGTGCTCGGGTGCGCATCGGCACTCACATGGGAGGTTGCATGATCACCGTTCTATGCTGCCGCGGCATCGGTGAGGATCGGGGCGTCAACATGCTCACCAACACCACACAACTGCTGGATCCCGCACGGTTCGTCGTCAAACAGGTTCCGTGGGAGGCAAGTTACGGACCGGTGCCCGATCCGGGTGGATCGGCGTTCGACAAGGCGCTGTCCGAAGGACGCACGCTTCTGTTGCGGATGATCGCGGAAGATCCGAGTCCCGTTGTTCTGCTCGGCTACTCGGGAGGCGCTGCGCTCGCCGGCAACGTGGCGGCCGAGGTGGGACGGGGGCAGCATCCCTCGCTGGACGTTCGCGGGGCCGGTCTGATCGCCGATCCGCTGCGGCCGGCATCTCCGGACCTGCCGGGCTGGGGAATCGCGGGGCAACGCCCGATCACGGGGATGCCCGTGTGGCAGATCGCCGACCCGTTGGACGTCATCTGCTGCTGTCCGAGCAACTCGCCGCTGCGCACGTTCGCGGACCAGTCGGCGGCCTTCTCACTCGCCGACCCGGCGGCGTGGGTGGCGGACCTCCTCGACCGACTCCGCACCCGCCGGTGGCAGGCGGTGATCCTGAACTGGTGGCGACCGTGGACGGTGTGGCAGCAATACTCCGAGGCAATCGAGGATGTGAACGGTTACCTGTTCCGGGGCGACCACACCAGTTACTGGGTGCGGCTCGCCCCGGGCACCAATCGCACCTACAGTGAGCTGCTCGCCGATCGCGTCGGCAGCCTTTCGGACTGATCCCCGCACGCCGAGGGATTTCAGAGTGGGCCGCACGGGGCGGAGATGCAGATACATGCATTGCTCGACGCCCACCCGTCATCGCACTCCCCTCCGTCGTTCTCGGATCGGCAGGTGATCGATGAGGTCCGTGGCATGAACGGCACCGTCATGGGAGCGGATCCGCGCTCCCAGAGTTGCTGCGGTCACCCTGTGCGGTCCGGCTACGAGCAGCTCGCCGACAGCTGACCGGATTCGCTCGGGCGAAGCCGTCTTGCGGAGGCAACGGGCCACGCGGCGCTGCTCCAGACTGCGGCCGATCATCTTCTGATCGAGCGCCGGGTGAATTGGCAGGATGACCAGGGGCAGGTCGTGCGCGAGGGCGCGCATCGTGGTGTCGTGGCCGCCGTGCCCGACAACGAGAGTGGCGGTCGGCAGGATCTGTTCGTGCGGAACGTAGCCGTGCACTTCGATGTTCGGGCCCGCTGTGAGGGTGCTCGGGTCGACGGACGGCCCGGTAGTGACAACGGTGTGGGCGGACAGTCCACCGACAGCCTCGAGGACGTTCTGCAGGGCCCGCTGTTGCCCGTCGAAGTTGAGACTGCTGAGGCTGACCAGGATCAGCGGATCGCGTTCGGACACGGGTGTCAACGTGGACGGCATCGAATGGTGCACCACCCCGGTGTAGTGGACGGAGACGGGCAGGCTCCTGCGGGAGGCCGGATCGAGTTCCTTCTCGGTCGTTACCAGCGCCAGGTCCGATGACGCCCACAGCCTCAGTGGCCGTTGGCCTTTCAGACGGGCCATCACAGGCGTCATACCATGCGTCACGTCTCGATACATGTACTCGTAGTAGGTGTGTACCAGCGTGACACGCATCAGGTTCGCGTCGTCGGCGGCCTGCAGGGCCCCGTACAGCAGGCAATCGACCACGACCACGTCTGTCGGCTCGCACGCGACGGTGTCGAGTAGATCGATTCCGGGCCCGGCGTCGGTGAAGACAGCAAGCGATTGGTACACGCCGGCGATACCGGGATGTCTGGCGGTCGACTGCCAGGGTCGTGCGTGGGTGTAGGCCGTGAAGCGGAAACCGTGGCTTTCGATTCGCCGGCGTTGCTGGGCGTGTCCGAGAAATCGGACCTGGTGACCGCGGTTGCGCGCCTCCGTCGCGATGCCAAGAGCGGGTGGCACGTTGCCGCCGCCGTCCCAGGTGACGAACAGAATGCGTGCCATGGGGTGCCTCCAGACGCTCGAGGTCGAGCCCGTCAAAAGCTGCTCGGGCAGTCGGTCCGGCAGTTGGGCTCGCACGCGGCCGAGCTGGGCCTGATCGGTGAGTTCGGCCGACGAGCAGATCGTTGCGGAAACGAGCCAGACGAGAACGTCTGTCGCCGGAGCCCGTTGGGAGAACAACAGGTCACGATCGCCTGCTGCCAATGGGTTCAGGACGTCGCATGAATGATCCGCTCTGTGGTCTACGCGGCAACCTGCGCCCGCGCCACCATCCGGTATGGGCGGGCGGCCCGACTTTCATGTCTACAACGATCGTCTCCGGATTACCGGCCGTCAACAGCCGCGGTACAGCCGATGCGCGTAGTCGCAGCCCAGGATCGGTGCCCATGCCCCTGGGCGGCGACTTCACGCTCCGGCATCCCAGTGGGCCGATACGCAATCTCGATGAACTAGCCATACCACATGACGCGAGCACCAAAGGCGGGCGCCGCGATGCTCGCGACGCCCGCTACTCGCCGCTTCTTCGACTAAGGGGTGCCGCCGTCGGGGTTCTCCGCGTCCGGGTTCTCCGCGTCCGGGTTCTCCGCGTCCGGATTCTCCGCGTCCGGATTCTCCGCGTCCGGATTCTCCGCGTCCGGATTCTCCGCGTCCGGATTCTCCGCGTCCGGGTTCTCTGCGTCCGGATTCTCACCCGCCGGGGGCTCGCCTACTGGAGGCTGCTCGACCGCCGCCGGCGGGTTCTCGACGACGGCAGGCGGAAGCACCACCGGCGCCTGCTGCTGACCTGCGACCGGAGCCTGCCCACCCCCGC